>JAJRWG010000122.1 GCA_024276895.1 Bacteroidota bacterium | reverse complement strand
TGGGAAATCCAACTCCCCTCCTTTTTTTTTGAAGGAGGGGAAGATCAAGTCCTGACCGCAGCGTCAGGAACGCAGATCAGGGGTGGTTTGAAAACCCGCTAAGCAGGCAGGTACGTAGAGGGTCGGGGAATTGTTGGAGAACACGGGGTTTCTGTTTCAACCCGCTGAGAATAAAACTACTCAGCGGGTTTTTTGATCCGCTAAGTCGGACCAGACTTAGCTGATCGAAAAAGCTTAGTTTATCGCTCTCCTTTGCAGGCAGGCTTGTGGGGAGGGATGCCGCGGCAATCTCCTGCTGGTTTGGTTTTTTCGTTTGGAGGGGATTCCTTCGCTCGTTCCTCGCTCGGAATTAAACGGAAGGTGGTTGGGGATTCATTGCACCTCTTACACCTTATAAACCTCAGTCACCCTGCACTTCTCACAGTTTCACAACCTTCATACTTTCCACTTCTTTCCCTTCCCAAAACATCACCGCGTAGTAAATGCCAAATTTGAATATCGGTAACTAATCAGTGTATTGAAAAGAAGTAATGATAAGGATTTACAATAAATCATGTTTATTCTTTGTGGCACTTTGTGCTTCTTTGAGCAACTCTGTGCAATAGCTGTTTCACAAAGAACCGCAAACCTGCCCGCCGCCTAGCTTTGGCAGGCGGGGAAGACACTGAGTTTCACAGAGAAATATTGAAGTTGTTCTTTTATTTTGACTCTGAATAGTTACGAATATCGAATATTGAACAAGGAACGCTGTGTCCAACAATCCAACCATCAAACCATCCAACAATCCAACCATCAAACCATCAAACCGTCAATCCCACCTTCCCCCGCCTGTCAGTTCGGACAATGTATTTTCTACCTTTGCAAAAAAAATTAAAATGATCGTCTTAACAGGAGCAGCAGGATTCATCAGCAGTGTGCTGGTTGGCAGACTCAACCAAGCAGGCCGCCGGGATTTGATCGTCGTGGATGATTTTTCCCGCGAAGACAAAAACAAAAACCTGGAAGGAAAATCCTTCGCCGAAAAAATCCACCGCGATGACTTTTTCAGATGGCTGGACGAAAATCCTTCGGCCGTGGAATTTGTCCTGCACATCGGCGCCCGTACCGACACCACCGAGTTCGACCGGCGGGTGTTCGACATCCTCAACCTGAACTACAGCAAGCAAATCTGGCAGCGCTGCGCCGAACACGGCATCCCGCTCATTTACGCTTCTTCGGCGGCAACCTACGGCATGGGCGAGCTGGGCTACAACGACGATCACAACATTGTTGAGCGGCTGAAACCCCTGAATCCTTACGGTGAATCGAAAAACGAGTTCGACAAGTGGGCGCTGAAACAGCAAAAGCAGCCGCCGTTTTGGGCGGGACTGAAATTTTTCAATGTTTACGGCCCCAACGAGTACCATAAGGGCAGGATGGCATCGGTGATCTTCCACGCTTTCAGACAAATTAACGAAACCGGAAAGGTGAAACTGTTCCGCTCGCACCGTCCCGACTTCAAAGACGGTGAGCAGTTGCGCGATTTTGTTTATGTAAAAGACCTTGTGGAAGTCATCCTTTTTCTGATGCGGAAAAAACCTGTTTCGGGGCTCTACAACCTGGGTACCAGCAAGGCACGCACCTTCCTCGATTTGGCAAAGTCAACCTGCTCGGCCATGGGCCTGCCAACTGACATTGAGTTCGTTGACACTCCCAAGGACATTCGCGACAAGTATCAGTATTTCACCGAAGCCAAGATGAAAAAGCTCAGGCTGGCAGGTTACGACAAAGCCTTCACTACGCTTGAGGACGGCATCGCCGATTACGTGAAGAATTACCTGATTGACAAAAATTATTTTTAGTTTCGTCAAATCAGTAAAAAGTTTCATAGATTTGTAGTCATGATTCTTGCAAGAAATAACCATTGGCGTTGGCGCAATTGAATTTTCCTGTGGGAGGGTAAAGTTGTGTAGCTTACCATTTATTAAAACATACAAAGCCGTCCCGTTTCCGGGCGGCTTTTTTTATTCATCTAAAATTTAAAAACATGAAGGAGGTACAATACTGGATTAAGCGAACCATTTTCCGATGACGGTTTCAGTGCTGGAGACCAATAATTTACAAAACAAATCATTAAAAAACAATTTAAAAATCGAAAAAATGAATACGGAGAAAACTGATAACGAGAAAAATTCAAGAAAATACGATTCCAAAAACGGCCTTTACGGTGAATACGGCGGGATATACGTTCCACCGGTACTGGAATCCAAATTGCAACACCTGGCCGAAGTGTTTGAAAAAACACATCACCTTCCGGACTTTGAGGAGGAATATGCCCACTACCTCAAAACTTATGTTGGTCGCCCCTCCCCTTTGTACCATGCCCGCAGCCTGTCGGAAAAAGTCGGATCGAAGATTTATCTGAAGCGCGAAGACCTCAACCACACCGGTTCGCATAAGATCAACAACACCATCGGGCAAATATTAATTGCAAAACGCATGGGTGCCAAAGAAATTATTGCTGAAACGGGAGCCGGCCAGCATGGTTTGGCCACGGCTACCGCTGCTGCACTTTTTGGAATAAAATGTAAGATTTTTATGGGCGCTACGGATGCCGAGCGACAAAAGATGAACGTTACACGAATCAAACTGCTTGGTGCCGAAATGGTTTTGACACACCAGGGACGCGGAACACTCAAAGATGCGGTTGATGCTGCGCTTGGCTATTACATTGAGCATCCTGATGCATATTACCTGCTTGGCTCACAGGTGGGGCCCCATCCCTATCCCACGATGGTCGGGTATTTCCAGAGCATTATCGGGAAGGAAGCGAAAAAACAGTTTAAGGAAGTTGAAGGCCGCCTGCCCGATCACCTTTTTGCCTGTATCGGGGGTGGATCGAATGCCATCGGACTTTTTATGGATTTTCTTTACGATTAAGAGGTAGCCATTCATGCTGCCGAAGGCGGTGGCGAAGGTGCTGTTTTGGGTAAAACGGCAGCCACTTTAAGCCTGGGGAAACCCGGTGTCTTCCAGGGTACTTTTTCGTATGCACTCTCAGACGAAAATGGAGATATTTATCCTACCTACTCCATCGCAGCGGGACTCGACTACCCGGGAATCAGCCCGCAACATGCCTTGCTGAAAGACACGGGAAGAGCAGATTACCACCTGATTACCGATACGGAAGCCATCAGTGCCTATAAAATGCTCGCAGCTTCCGAAGGCATCATTCCGGCCATTGAATCCTCGCATGCCGTTGCCCTGGCAGAAAAAATGCTAAAAGGAAGGTCAAATGATATCAGTATTATCAATCTTTCAGGCAGAGGAGAAAAGGATGTAGGACGTAATTTGTAATTGATTTCTTGCAACCAATCAGCGTCCAGATAAAAGGATGACTTCAAGCCCCTCTTTCGGGAATTTACCCGGGAGGGGTTCTTTTTTATCAGAGTGAACGCTCGGAGATCATTGCACTGCCCAGGCAGGTTTTTTCTTCCAGGTCGTAAAGCACGGCAAACTGTCCGGGTGCAATGCCCGGGATTTTCTTGTCCGAAAGAATGGCCGGGCCTCCGGCCTCCCGGACGATTCTCCCCGAATTGAATTCCGGCTGGTGCCTGATCTTGAATTTCACCCTTTCGGTTTTCGAGTAATCGTGGTTGGGGTTCAGCCAGTGGATTTCCTCCAGCGGCACGGTGCCGGAGTACTGGCTCACCGGATCGTAGCCGTTGGAAACGTAAATGATATTTTCGGAAATGTCCTTCTTCACCACAAACCAGGGGCCGCCGCTGAGCCCGAGTCCTTTGCGCTGGCCGATGGTGTGAAACCAGAAGCCTTTGTGCTCGCCCAGCAACCTGTTTGTTTCCAACTCCCTGATCTCGCCCGGCATTTCTCCTGCCTGCTCCCTGATAAAATCGTTGTAATTGATCTTTCCCAGAAAACAAATCCCCTGGCTGTCCGGACGCTCCGCACTGGGCAGTTTCATTTCCGCCGCAATCTCCCTGACCCGTGATTTGGGCAAATGCCCGATGGGGAACATGGTTTTTTGAAGCTGCCCGTAAGTGATCTGTCCCAGAAAATAAGTCTGGTCTTTCACCTTGTCGGTTGCAGTAGCCAGGAAAACCCCTTCGTCGGTTTCGTAATTTGAAGCATAATGCCCTGTTGCAATTTTGTCGAACGCCTTGCCGTATTTTTCGTTGAACGCACCGAATTTGATGAGCAGATTGCACATGATGTCGGGATTGGGTGTCAGCCCTTTTTTCACCGTGTCGATGGTGTACCTGACCACCGTTGACCAGTATTCTTTTTGCAGATCAACAATGTCGAAAGCACAGTTGTATTTTTTGGCGATCCATTCGGTGATCTCGATGTCTTCCTCCGAAGGGCAGTCCATGAAAGCAGGCTGGTCTTCCATCCCGATTTTGATGTAAAAAATATGGGGCTCAAAGCCCTGCTCCTTCAACAACGGAACTGTTACCGAGCTGTCCACTCCTCCCGAAACCAATGCAGCAATTTTCATTCAGACAAATCTTCGTTTCAGGGTGCAAAGTTCGCAAAAATACCGACGGTCATCTTGCATAGATTGCAGAAAAAGAAATCAGCGATATTTGCTACAATAAATCATATTCCGCGACCTTTGCAAAGCCTCATAAAACGCTCCTCCTGCATAACGCGAAGAATCTTATCATCCTGTAGTTGTGCGGTATAAAGATTCTTCAGTTGGTTAAAAAGGACAAAAATCCTATGCTTTGCAAAAATCTCATTCCATTGAAGGCCCGTTGACCTAAGCAGTTTTTATTTAGATTTGTTAAAATTTAGTAAGCTCACCTGGAGTTTTACCATTTCATAACGCTTACAATCGACATTTATAAATAATTGGTTACTAACAAAATTCAAAATGATGGACACAACTTTACTTACCAAACGCGGATTACTGCTTACACTGATCGTATTCTTTGTAACGGTAAATTTTCTCACAGCACAGGTTGCCGTCAATAGCGACGGCAGCAGTCCCGACGGATCGGCCATGCTGGACGTAAAATCCTCGGATAAAGGATTCCTGATGCCCCGCCTGACAACCGCCCAGCGCAACACGCTTGCTTCAACAGCAGCGGTGGGCCTGTTGGTATACGACACCGACCTGAACAAATTCTTCTTTTACGACGGATCGGCCTGGGTTGAATTTTCATCCGGCGGGTTGTGGACAGAAAACGGAAGCGGCAATACCTACCTTACAAATTCAAGTGGCATGGTTGGTATTGGAACAGTATCTCCGACATTCAGTCTTGACATCTTCCAGATTAGCGGACCATCATGGGCCAGGTCAAAATCTTTAAGCAGCCATGCAGGCTTTATTCTTGATAAAGCATCAAAAACAAAAAAAGGCTATATTATGTTCAGAACAGCCGCAATTAATAAATGGTTTGCAGGCACCATCGGCAGCAATAACTTTTCCATCAGCACACAGTTCGATGGTACGGGGAATGAGTTTTTCATCGACACCACCGGACTGGTTGGTATTGGAACAAATACTCCGCAAAGAACCCTGGAAGTAAGTGGCTCCTGGCAAACTGCCAGGCTAAGTTCAAATTCTTCGGGATCCTTTTTGGAGTTTAAGGGGGCAAGCGTGGTAGACTTTGCAATCGGCACCTGGGCCAACTCAATACGTTTCACGTCCTCTATTGATGGATTCACCTCAGTCAAAGACCAGTATCTTTTTGATACCCTGACTTTCAGACCATATGCCAGCACCAGCAAAACCCTCGGTACAAACGCTTATCGCTGGAGTACTTTGTACAGTGTTGCCGGTGACTTCAGCGGTAATGTTAACGTGACAGGAAACACTTATACTGGAGACACCCTTGGCGTCGGAACAACAAACCCCGCCAGAACTTTCGAAGTAGTCGGCCCGTGGAGAACGGCCAGGCTCAGCTCATCTGCAGGTGGTGCAACACTTGAATTTGTAGATGCAAGTCAGGATGACTGGGCTATCGCTACCTGGTATGGCAAGATGCTTTTAATGAACAGCACTAACAATTTTGCAAGCAAAACCGATGAGTATTATTTCAGCACTTCCAGCTTCTATCCCTGGACGAATAATGTGAAAACGCTCGGGACAAGTAGTAAACGCTGGAGTAATCTATACAGCGTTGCCGGCAACTTCAGCGGTGATG
>JAJRWG010000121.1 GCA_024276895.1 Bacteroidota bacterium | reverse complement strand
GGCGCAACACTTTTCGTGGAAGAACTGAAAACGGGCGCCACCACCGATGCCTCGGGATTTTTCAGTATGCGACTGAAACCCGGAAAGTACACCCTCCTCGTCAACAGCGTGGACAGCGAACAGGAAAAGGACGTGCTGGAACTCCTTTCCGGCGGACGGGTGGAACTCACCCTGGCCGGAAAGATCATCGCGCTGCGCGAAGTGGTGATCAAATCGGAAGGCGAAGACAACGTCCGCAGCACCCGGATGGGCTACGAAAAACTGTCGGCCAAAAACATCAGGGAAATCCCCACGGTGATGGGCGAACGCGACATTGTGAAAGTAGCCCTGCTGCTGCCGGGGGTGCAGTCGGTGGGCGAAGGTGCGGCAGGTTACAACGTCAGGGGCAGTCCCGCCGACCAGAACATGTTTTACATCAACAACGCGCCCGTTTACAATGTTTCGCACCTGTTGGGCTTTTTCACCGCTTTCACTCCCGAAGCCATCGAGCGTTTCACCCTTTACAAAAGCAGTTTTCCCGCCAGTTTCGGCGGGCGTTTGTCTTCCGTTTTCGACATTCGTGCCAGGGAAGGCAACAAAAAGCGGTTTTCCATCCGCGGCGGCATCAGCCCCATCACGGCCAGCCTACTGGTGGAAGGGCCGTTCGCCAAAGACAAAAGCAGCTACCTGGTGGCCGTGCGCTCCACCTACTCCGACTGGGTGCTGAAACTCATCGACAACTACGAAATCAAAAACAGCAGTGCCTTTTTCGCCGATGCCATCACCAATTTTTCCATTGCCCTCAACCCCGACAATCGCCTGAAACTGATGACTTACTTCAGCTACGATGACATCAAACTGCTTTCCGACACCCGTTTCGACTACCAGAACCAGGCGGTTTCGCTGGGATGGGAAAACATCATCAAAAACAAACACAAGCTGGAACTCAGCTTTGCTTACGCCAAATACGCCTTCAACGAAGAAAACAGCGAGCTGACGCTGGCTGCCTACAAACAAAATTACAGCCTCAACCACAACGAAGTGAAGGCGAATTTCACCCTCCGTCCCAACAACAACCACCAAATCACCGTTGGCCTCAACGCCATTCTTTACCTGCTTGACCGCGGCGACTACCTGCCGCTCAACCAACAGTCGCTGACCAAACCCGTTTACCTGGGCACCGAAAAAGGCATCGAAACCGCCGTTTACATTGACGAGGAATGGCGCATCTCCCCCCTGTTTTCCGTTTCCGGCGGTTTCAGGTACAACCTTTACGCCTACCTCGGCCCGCAAACGGTGTACAACTACGCTGAAGGCGAACCCCTCGACCCGGAAAACATTACCGACACCGTAAGGTATGCCAACAACCGGATCGTGAAAACCTACGCCGGCCCCGATTTCCGCCTGGCAGCCAAGTACATCATCACCCCCGGACTCTCCGTGAAGGCCGGTTTCAACCAGATGCACCAGTATATTTTCATGCTGTCGAACACCATCGCACTTTCGCCCACCGACAAATGGAAACTGGCCGACAGCCACATCAAACCCATGCGTGGACAACAGTACGCCCTGGGGCTTTTTTCCAATTTCGCCAAAGGGAGGCTGGAATTTTCGGCGGAAGCCTACTACAAAAAGGTTCAAAACCTGGTGGAGTACAAGGACGGGGCCAACCTGCTGGTGAATGAAATTATCGAAACCGATGTGCTGCAGGGCGGGCTGGATGCTTACGGCATCGAGCTGATGCTGCGCAAACCCTACGGCCGGTTCAACGGCTGGGTCAACTACACCTGGTCGAGTTCAACCGTGCTGGTAAAGGGCTCCACACCGGAAGAAACCATCAATTTCGGCAAGTCCTATCCCGCCAACTACGACAAACCGCACGCCTTCAACCTGGTGATGAATTACCGGTTTTCGCGTCGGCTGAGCGTTTCGTCCAACGTGGTTTACGCCACGGGACGGCCCGTGACCTACCCCTCGGCCATTTACTACCAGGACGGCGTGCAGGTGATTTACTACTCCACCCGCAACGAGTTTCGCCTGCCCGATTATTTCCGGGTCGATTTCGCCGTCAACTTGGAAGGCAACCTCAAAAAAAAGAAACTCATCCACGGCTCCTGGAGTTTTTCGGTGTACAACCTCACGGGACGGAAAAACGCTTACTCGGTTTATTTTAAGTCGGAAGACGGGAAAATCAACGGTTACAAGCTTTCCATTTACGGCAGCCCGATTTTTTCGCTGACCTACAACTTCAAACTCGGAAACTATGAAAATTAGACACGCCCTTGCCCTGCTGCTGTTGCTCATGCAGTTTTCTTGTGTGGAAAAGTACTGGCCCGAACTGGGCGGGAAATACGATCAGGCACTTGTTGTTGACGGGATGATCACCGACAAGCCCGGCCCTTACACCGTGAAACTGTCTTTGTCTTCCGGTGTTGAATTCCCCAAACCGAAACCTTACACGGGATGCGCCGTCAGCATCATCGCCGGCGATGGCACAAGCGAACTGCTCACCGAAAACGAGCCGGGCGTTTACACAAGCTCTTCGCAGGGCATCAGGGGTGAGATCGGGCAAAAATACCGGATATCCATCCGCACACCGGACGGGCAGACTTACGAATCGGAATTCCAGGAACTGAAAGCCCCGGTTGAGGTGGCATCGGTGTACCACGAAGTGGAGTATCGGCCGTCGGACGAACTCAACCACCAGTTGCAGGGACTGCAATTTTATCTCGACACCAAACCTGCCGTACGCGACACCAGCTACCTGTTGTGGAAGCTGGAATCAACCTACAAATTCCAGTCCGATTTTTTGATCCGCTACGTTTACGACCACCGGCGGCTCACGGTTTTTCCGCAACCCGATTCGTTCTACACCTGTTGGCGTTACGACCAGCTTCCCGATGTTTACACTTTTGAAACTTCCGGTCTTACCGAACCGCAGCTTACGCGTATCCCGCTTCACTTTGTTTCCACCGAAGGCCGGGAGTTGTCCATCCGGTACAGTCTGCTGGTGAAACAATTATCCATCACCAAAAAAGCTTACACTTTTTGGAACAACATCCGCGAGCAAAACGAAAACCAGGGCGCTTTGTACAGTAAGCAGCCATACCAGATCAGGGGCAATGTAATAAACACCGGAAACCCCGATGATGCGGCCATGGGATATTTTCTGGTGGCCGGTATCGCCGAGCAACGTATCTTTGTTGACCGGCCGGGCCTGACTTTTTATTACTACCGCTGTGTGCTCACCCGCCGGGAGTACGAAGCGGTGGGCGACCTCAGGTGGTCGAGCAGCTCGGAATGGCCCATTTACCTGACCACCGACAACGACGGAAGAATGGCCGTTCCCGACCCGCGTTGCATCGACTGCAGGGAAAGGGGCGGTAAAATCGAAGAACCGGAGTACTGGGAGGACTAAACATGAAAAGTAAAAAACGAAAACACAAAAACAACCTGGCATCCGCGCAGATGAAACACTTTCTTTTCTTTTTCCTTCTTCCGGGCTTTCTGGCCCCTGCCGCAGCCCGGGGGCAGATTTCCGCTGAAGTTCGTGAAGAAGTTTTTTTGACTACCGACCGCGACCTCTACCTCAGCGGTGAAAAAATCTGGTTCAAAGCCTGGTGCTCGGTCAGGGGAGATGAAGCGGCAAGCAGCCTGAGTAAGGTACTTTACGTTGAGCTTTACCAAAACCGGCAGCCGGTGATCCAGCAAAAATTCAGCATTGTTGACGGTGCCGTCGAAGGGATGATCAGCATCCCCGAAGAATTGCGTACTTCAAATTACTACCTCAGGGCTTACACCCGCTACATGCGCAATTTTCCGCCCGAAACATTCTTCACGAGCCTGCTCACCATTGTCAATCCCGAAGTGCCTTACCGTCCACCGGAAAGCGGCCCCGTGGAACTGATCAGCATCGTCCCCGAAGGGGGAAGATTGCTTGCCGGCGTGCCCAACCGCTTTGCCGTTTGGGTCAACAGCAGCATGCTTCAAAACATCGACTACTGCATGCTGACCGACCGCAAGGGCGACAGCCTCCAAAGTTTCCGCCCCGCCGAAAACGGACTGGCACTGGTTAAGTTCACCCCCATCGACAGCCTCCGTTACCTGTTAAAATTTAAACTGCGCGATGGCGAAGTAATTACCGAGCGTTTACCTTTGCCGTCCTCCGAAGGAGTGGTGCTCAGTCCGCTTACCGGCGGAAAAGAAGTGAACATTCGTGCCGGAAAGAATGCTTTTTCACAAGAAGGATCACAATACCATTTGCTGGTTTTTTCATCCGGCATGCAGAAATTGCTTGAACTGCCCATGCAGATTACAGGAACTCAACAAAGGC
>JAJRWG010000120.1 GCA_024276895.1 Bacteroidota bacterium | reverse complement strand
TCAGGTAGGACGGTCTATCTCACAAGATTCATTCTGACAAAAACCGGCAGGTGGTCGCTGTAACCGCCGTAATAGTTCTTTGTCGCCGTGCGATTTGGCCTTGCCGGCCCCTTTTCGGGCTTGTAAAGCATCCAGTCTTTTGTGGTAATGTGCTGGCTTTTTGACGTTGTCTTCAAGCCGTTACTGCCGTCAAGCAAGGCAGCCGAAACAATGATCTGGTCAAACATATCCCAACTCCTGTAAAACAAAGTTCCCTCTCCGTTTTTATAAGGAATGAGTGAAAGATTGTACAGCTTTCCGCTGAGGGGAGCAGCTACCGGCTCTTTCGCCTGCAGGTATTCCGCAATGCTTTTGTCGGTGGGATTGTCGTTCAGGTCGCCCGCAATGAGGATGTTTGCATTGGGATTCAGGCTGAAAATGGAATCGGACAGGTGCTTGAGTAATTTGGCAAGGACAATGCGGTGGGGTTCGGTTTTTTCCTGCCCGCCCCAGCGCGAAACCCAGTGGTTCACGAAAATATGGATGGTGTCGTTTTTCCCAACCAGCCCTTTGGTGTAAAGAATGTCGCGGGTTTTGGTTTTGGAGTCTTCCGGGAAAACAGGCCGGATAAAACGGGTCTCCAGGGGTTTGTAATCCTTTGGGCGGTAAAGTACGGCGACATCGATGCCTCTGCCGTCGGGACTGTCTTTGTGCAGGATCTTGTATTTGGCCTTTTTCAGGAGGGGATGGGTGGCCAGGTCTTCAACAACCGTCCGGTTTTCCACTTCGCTTAAGCCGAAAACAGAAGGAAATCCGGTGGAGTCAACAACAGCCATCACTTTGGCCAGGTTGTCCAGTTTGTGCCGGTACTTTTCCGTGTCCCAGTCCAGGTCGCTGCCGGGCACGTAACGCCCGTCGTTGATGCCGGGATCGTTGACGGTGTCGAAAAGGTTCTCAACATTGTAAAATGCAAAGCTGAAGCTTTGGGTTGATTTTCTTGTACAGGACGAAAAAAGCAAAACCAGCAAAATGCTGAACAGGCCTGGGATGAGGTATTTTTTCATGCTAATAACTTCTTTATTCATAAATCGTTAATCGGTGCTCGATATTTTTTCATCGTCATTTATCATTCCGTTATCAGACGCTTCTCCCGGAAAATCCATTTTCAAATTGTCAAATTGTCAAATTCCCAAATCACCCCTCATCCCCTTTCAGCCGTTCAATTTCGCGCCTGTCTTTTTTTGTTGGTCGTCCCACCCCGCGGTCGCGCCTTTCGTGGTTTAACTGCCGCAGCATTTCCAGTCGTTCGTACTCTTCGGGCGGGGTTAAATCTTCGGCCAATTCCGGAACCAGTTTGGCGGACACCCTGTTTTTGACCGTCTGTAACACCTTCACCTTTTTTTTAGCCTCACCTTGCTGAACTTCGATCACATCGCCTACATGGATTTCGCGCGAGGGTTTAATCTTTTGTCCGTCAATCTTCACCTTCCCGCCTTTGCAGGCTTCGGAGGCCTGCGAACGTGTTTTGAACAGGCGCACCGCCCACAACCATTTGTCGATTCTTACGGGATTCAAAGCGTGAGGATATTTTATTTTTTTCTGAAGTACAAACGGATGGGAACACCGGTGAAGTCAAAGTTCTCCCTGATCTTGTTTTCCAGGAAACGCCGGTACGACTCCTTGACGTCATCGGGCAGGTTGCAGAAAAAAATAAACTGTGGTGTTCCTGTTTTCAACTGCATGATGTATTTGATGCGGACGTACCTGCCACGCGAAGCCGCCGGGGGCGGGATGCTTTCGATGATGGGCAGTAAAATGTCATTCAATTTGGAAGTTGGAATTTTCCTGCTTTTCCGCTCAAAAACCTGGGATGCAAGCTCCAGCGCTTTGAAGATGCGTTGTTTTTGTGTGACCGATGTAAACACAATGGGGACGTCGTCAAAAGGGGCAAGTTTGCTGCGGATGTCTTTTTCGAGGGCAAGGTGTGTGTTGGTTTCTTTTTGGACCTTGTCCCATTTATTGACAACCAGCACGATGCCTTTCTTGTTTTTTTCGGCCAGGTGAAAAATATTGAGGTCCTGCTTTTCCATGCCGGCTTTGGCATCGATCATCACCATGCATACGTCCGATTTTTCGATGGCTCGGATAGTACGCACCGTAGAGTAGAACTCGATGTTTTCGTACACCTTTCCCTTTTTGCGAAGCCCGGCCGTGTCCACCAGCATGAAATCGTGGCCAAAAGCGTTGTAACGGGTGTAGATGGAATCGCGTGTGGTGCCGGGAATGGGTGTGACGATGTTCCGCTCTTCACCGATCAGGGTGTTTACCAGCGAGGATTTACCCACGTTGGGCCGGCCAACAATGGCGATACGGGGCAGGTCGGTTTCCTCCTCTTCTTCCTGCGAAATAAATACTTTGACGATTTCATCCAGCAGTTCGCCGGTTCCGCTGCCGTTAATGGCCGAAACGGGAAAAACCTCACCCAGTCCAAGAGCGTAAAACTCGCCTGCCTGGTTGCCGAGGTTTGGCGCATCCACCTTGTTGGCGACAAGAAAAACATCCTTTTTCGATTTCCGCAACAGGTTGGCCACGTCTTCGTCCAGGGGGCTGATGCCCTCGCGGACGTCAACCATGAAAACAATGGCATCCGATTCCTCAATGGCAAAAAGCACCTGCTTGCGGATTTCTTCTTCAAAGGTGTCGTCCGAACCCTGGACATAACCGCCAGTGTCGATCACTGAAAAATGGGTACCGTTCCAGTCACTTTTGCCATAGATACGGTCGCGGGTTACTCCGCTGATGGATTCCACGATGGCCTCCTGGGTTTTGGTCAGCCGGTTGAAAAGCGTGGATTTTCCTACATTCGGACGTCCTACGATGGCCAGTGTGTTACTCATGGGAGTTTAAAGTTTAAAGTT
The DNA here is from genome assembly GCA_024276895.1 of Bacteroidota bacterium. Classification (GTDB taxonomy): domain Bacteria; phylum Bacteroidota; class Bacteroidia; order Bacteroidales; family F082; genus B6-G9. Next base: position 1,326 of record JAJRWG010000120.1, on the reverse strand, counting down.
TAATGTCTAAAGTTCAAAGTCTCAGGTCTAAAAGTCTCAGGTCTAAAAGTCTGCAAGTCTGAAATGCAAAGTTAATGATCGTAGCCGAAACGTTTCAATAAATTATCATTGTCGCGCCAGTCTTTGTTCACTTTCACGGTGAGTTCGAGGAACACTTTTTTTCCTACGAAGTCTTCAATGTCTATGCGTGCCTGAGTACCTACCTTTTTGATGGCTTTTCCAAGATGCCCCAGGATAATGGCCTTCTGCGATTCCCTGGCAACGTAAATATTTGCTGTAATTCTGATAATTTCAGGTTCTTCCTTGTATTCGTCAACGGCCACTTCCACCGAGTAGGGGATTTCTTTTTTGTAATTCAGCAGGATTTTTTCGCGAATGATCTCCGAAACAAAAAACCGCATGGAACGGTCGGTGAATTCGTCCTTTGAAAAGTATGGCGGACTTTCGGGAAGCAATCCGAGGATGCGGTCGAACACTTTCTCGATGTTGAAACGGTTCAGTGCCGAAACGGGGATGGTTTCCGCTTCCGGCAGGCGTTCTTCCCAAATCTTCATCTCAGCCACAACTTTTTCCTGTCCCGCCAGATCAATCTTGTTGATGAGTACCAGCACAGGCACCCTGGTTTTACTGATCTTTTCCAAAACATTTTCCTGCGCAAAGGGTTTCCCCACTTCCGTCATCAGTAAAATAATGTCGGCATCCTCCAGCGCTGTTTCGATGTACTTGTTCATCAATTCGTGCATCTTGTAAGCCGGATTGTTGACAATGCCCGGGGTATCGGAATAAACAATCTGGAAATCATCGGCATTGACGATACCCATGATCCGGTGACGGGTGGTTTGTGCTTTTGAGGTGATGATGGAAAGTTTTTCGCCCACAAATGCATTCATCAGGGTTGACTTACCCACGTTGGGCAGACCGATAATATTGACAAAACCGGATTTGTGAGGCATAAAAAGTTTTGTGAAAAATTTGCATGGCAAAGAAACAAAATATATCTTTGCAGCCGCAAATGATAAATTGCGGGGTGGAGTCCCGCACATGCGGGAGTAGCTCGTCGGGCTCATATCCGCCTGAGGCGGACGTCGGTTCGAATCAGAATTAACTGTCGCTTGAAAGAGTTCATTAAGAAATAAAAATATATTGCGGGGTGGAGCAGTGGTAGCTCGTCGGGCTCATAACCCGAAGGTCGTTGGTTCGAATCCGGCCCCCGCTACTAAGCAGCCGCCTGAAAGGGTGGCTTTTTTTTATCTGATCATGTTCGTGGTTTATGTTTTGTTTTCCGAAAAATTCAACAAAATTTACATCGGGTACACTTCCAACCTC
>JAJRWG010000007.1 GCA_024276895.1 Bacteroidota bacterium | reverse complement strand
GGAGTACGGTTTCAGGTTACCCTCGGCGATGGACAACCGCCCGCTGAAATTCGACGAGTTCGAGCAACTGACCGGACAAACCATCTACGTGAGTGCCACCCCTGCCGACTTCGAACTGCAAAAGTCGGAAGGTGTTGTGGTTGAGCAACTCATCCGCCCCACCGGACTATTGGACCCTGTCATCGAAGTACGTCCCAGCATCAACCAGGTGGACGACCTGCTTAACGAAATCGAAGACACTGTTGATAAAAAACAGCGGGTGCTGGTGACCACCCTCACCAAACGCATGGCCGAAGAGCTGACAAAATACCTCATCAACCTGGGTATTCAGACCCGTTACATCCACTCCGATGTAGATACGCTGGACCGCGTGGAAATTCTCCGCGACCTGCGCCTGGGCAATTTCGACGTGCTGGTGGGCGTCAACCTGCTGCGCGAGGGGCTTGACCTTCCCGAAGTATCGCTGGTGGCCATCCTGGATGCCGACAAAGAAGGTTTTTTACGATCCGAGAAATCGCTCACACAAACGGCAGGCCGGGCTGCCCGCAACCTGAACAGCAAAGTCGTCATGTACGCCGATAAAATCACCGGTTCCATGCAGCGCACCATTGACGAAACCAATCGTCGCAGGGAAAGACAACTGGCCTACAACGAAAAACACGACATTACCCCCACAGCCATCATCAAATCCACCGACTCCATCATGGGGCAAACCGTGGTTGTGGACAACCAACAAAAAGAACGGGCTTACGCCGAAAGCCTGGAAACCAGCGTTGCCGCTGACCCGGTGGTGCAGTTCATGAGCCGCGATGCCATTTTAAAGACCATCGAAAAAAACAAAAAAGACATGCAGGCGGCGGTGAAAGAACTGGATTTTATTGAGGCGGCAAGGTTGCGGGACGAAAATAAAGAGCTGGAAAAGCTGTTGGAAAACAAATGAGTCCGGGGTCCGTATCTCAGCTTAAAAACATAAGGTGCTGAAGCAACAAAAGACCGGCTTACAGCACTACTCACGACGATCCGCCTTTTTCTTTCTACCGACAACTATTGTCGATAAGCCAATCGCATTAAACAATAAGGAATCAACTACTTTTGACAAGGGAACCAGGTAATCAAACAATTTCATTTGATTTTCGGGAATATTGCTGTTGCGTTGGAGTTTACCGGAAACAAACCATCCCGGTATCCCCACAAAATTAAAATACTGCCGGTGAATGATCTCAAAATTATTATCGAGAAAAAGCTTTGACAGCGATGATTTTGTGTACCTGCGGTAGTGACCCAACTCGGTATCAAAATTATTGAACAAGAGCTGATACGAGGGCACCAGAATGACCAGGTGGCCATCTTCTTTCAATAATTTGTAGCAATTATTGATTGCGCGGCTGTCGTCGAAAATGTGTTCCACGACGTTCAGTGCAAAAACCGTATCGTAGGTATTCAACTGATCACTGAACTTCTCATCGAACTGCGCATCCGCCAGGTCCATCACCCTTGTACCCAAGAGGGAAGCCTCATCTCTAAAAGTTCGTTCCAGTTTTTCGCAGTATGATTTCCTGATGTCGGTAAGCATGACAGGCACGCCGTCGTTTAAAAAGAAAGTGGAGATGTTGCCGATACCACTGCCCACTTCCAGCACCTTCCCTTTACAGTGCGGTTTGATGGCCTGGTAGACCCACCGGTTAAACCTGAAGGCATCGTGGATGGTGTTGAGGGTGTCTTCGCCTACGTTGTCGTTTTCTTTATAGTCAAGTTCTGTCATCAGTTAAATTGATGGGTTCATTACAGAAAAAACGGCCGGCAAACCTTTTGGCAAACGGCACTGCTCTTAAAATGAGCGGCAAATGTACTAAGTTTTTTCAGGGAGACCCGGAAAGATAACCCAAAGGAATGTTCATCGCTTCTTTTATACCGTCAGGATGATAAAATCTTTTTCCGAAACGCTTCTGATTTTTATTAAGGAGCTGAATCACAGTAACTCGTTTTTGTTAAAATCAGATGCTCTTTTTAGTTTTACCACTGAGCAATTCCACTCCCTTCGGGTAACACAAAAAATACTTGGTTACCGGCTTTGAAAGCAGCGAGATGTTTAGATCGTCCGAGGCCCCGGCAATGTCCATGATGCTTCCGTCTTTGAAAAGAATGTTGATGTTGTCCTGCCCTGCCTTGTAGGTGTAGTTAGAGGTGTGGTCATCAAATACGAAAAAGTCAACTTCATGCTCCCCCAGCTTGTATTCCCGCTGTGTCCGCTTTTTGATTTCTTCAATGTAATCCTGCCCGAAGGCTTGGTTTTGCAGTTCGATGCGGAACAGTCGCCGGTAAACCAGACTCTTGCTGAAAGTTGAGAGGATATTATCGGGATGCGAGGTCCATACTTTCATCCCCGAAAGAATGTCAAAATCATCGAGTTTCGAGAAATTATCCAGCACCTCAGGGTCTTCGGCAAACTGTTGTTCCGAGATTTCGTGACTGAGGAAAAAGTCAAGCACCGGAGTGGCAAACAGTTTTTCTCCGGCCATGCGCAACTGCTTGGCTCGTTTCAGCAGGCGCATCAGCATAAATTCGGCCACCAGCACTGTTTTGTGCAGGTAAACCTGCCAGTACATCAGGCGGCGGGCCGTTATGAATTTTTCCACCGAATAAATGCCTTTGGCCTCAATCACCAGTTCATCGCCGGCCACATCGATCATGTTCAGCAAACGCTCGTAATTGATGATACCTTCGGAAACGCCGGTAAAAAAACTGTCGCGTTTCAGATAGTCCAGGCGGTCCATGTCAAATTGTCCCGAAACCAGTTTGTGTAAGAAGTGCCTGGGATACTTATTTTCAAAAATCTGCAGTGCCAGCTCCAGCCTGTTGTCAAACTTTTCATTCAAACGGTGCATGAACAGGCGCGAAATCCTTTCGTGGTCGATGCCCGTCACCATGGAATACTCCAGCGCATGCGAGAAAGGCCCGTGGCCGATGTCGTGCAAAAGAATGGCGATGGCCACACCTCTGGCCTCTTCGTCCGAAATATCGTGCCCTTTAAAACGCAGTTCGTTCACGGCTTTTGTGGTCAGATGCATGGCGCCAAGCGAATGGTGAAAACGGGTGTGCAAGGCGCCCGGGTATACCATGTGGGTGAGTCCCAGTTGCTTGATCCGCCGCAGGCGCTGAAACCACGGATGCTCGATTAAATCGAAAATCAAGGCATCGGGAACAGTAATGAAACCGTAAACCGGATCGTTGAAGATTTTCCGTTTGTTAATTCGGGATCCCCTCATAATTTTTGTTAAATTTGTAAAAGTTCATCAGGTGCCGGACAATAATAGTACAATTATTGCATTAATTTACAAAGTTAGCAATTCGCGTCGATTTCAGGACGTGCACCTGACACAACTACCCGGAACATTTAAATAAAAAATACATGAGTAAAATACGAATCCTTTGGGCCGACGATGAAATTGACATGCTGAGACCCCACCTCATCTTTCTTGAAGAAAAAGGCTATAGTGTGGACGCCGTGAACAGCGGTGACGAGGCCCTCGACCTTTTGAAAGAAAATTACTACGACATCGTTTTCCTCGACGAGCAAATGCCCGGACTCAGCGGAATTGCAACACTGGAAAGCCTCAAAGCCGATTTTCCCAACCTGCCGGTAGTGATGATCACCAAAAGCGAGGAAGAAGCAATCATGGAAGATGCCATCGGCTCCAATATTGCCGATTACCTCATCAAACCCGTCAAGCCGAGCCAGATCCTGCTTTCGCTGAAACGCAACCTGGAAAATCGCAAGCTGGCGGGCGAAAAAGCTACAATGACCTACCAGCAACAGTTTCGCGAACTGAGCATGCGTTTAATGGACAGAATGAGCACAAAGGAATGGGCCGAAGTTTACAAAAAACTGGTGGGCTACGAACTGAGCCTGGAAAAGTCCGACGACGCAGGCATCATCGAAGTGCTGAACATGCAGAAAAGTGAGGCCAATAACGCCTTCGTACGCTTTTACGAAAAAAATTACCGCAACTGGCTTTACGGTGAAGGGGATGACAAACCAACCCAGTCGCACACCCTGCTCAGGGACAAGGTTTTCCCGGCACTCAGCCAAAACAAAAAAGTTTTCTTCCTGCTCATCGACAACCTTCGCTACGACCAGTGGAGAGCCATCCAACCCATGATCTCGCGCTACTTCAGGGTGGAAAGCGATGATATTTTTTACAGCATCCTGCCCACCACAACCCAGTACTCGCGCAACGCCATCTTTTCGGGAATGATGCCCAACGAGATCAGGAAACGTTATCCAAATTACTGGACAGATGAAAGTGAAGAAGGCACTAAAAACCAGTACGAAAAAGAACTGCTGGAAGAACAGCTGAAACGCTTCGGCATTAACAAACGCTTGTCGTACAATAAGATACTGAACCTGAATGCAGGTAAAAAACTCTTCGAAAATATTTCGAACCTGATGAGCAGCGATTTCAATGTGATCGTTTACAATTTCGTTGACATGCTTTCGCATGCCCGCACCGAGATGGAAATTATCCGCGAACTGGCCGATGACGAACCAGCCTACCGTTCGCTGATGGTCTCCTGGTTCGAGCACTCATCCCTTTTCGACATCATCAAATACCTGTCAGACAAAGACATCACACTTTTCATTTCCACAGACCACGGTTCGGTAAAAGTTACCGATCCGGTGAAGATCGTTGGCGACAGAAACGTGAACACCAATCTGCGATACAAATTCGGAAAAAGCCTGGCCTACAACGCCAGGGAAGTCTTCGAGGTGAAGAACCCCGAAGAATACTTTCTGCCCAGGGTGAATGTGAGTACGGCCTATGCTTTTGCCAGGGGCAACGACTTTTTTGCCTATCCCAACAACTACAACTACTACGCCAACTACTACCGGAACACCTTCCAGCACGGGGGCATTTCGCTCGAAGAAGTACTGATCCCCATCATTTCATTAACTTCAAAATAAGTTCCGATGCCAAGGCTGACGGCCAAAACACCCGATGAACTGTTGTCTGTTGCCGGGGCCATTCTCGCCGACAGAAAGGAGGAAAGGGTTTTTGCCCTCTCGGGAAAAATGGGTGCCGGAAAAACCACCCTCATCAAGGCGTTTTGTGAGGCACTGGGTGTAAACGGAACCGTAAGCAGTCCTACTTTTTCACTCGTCAACGAATATGAAACCCGGGAGGCTCAACCTGTGTTTCATTTTGATTTTTACCGCATAAAAAAGCTTGAAGAGGTCTTCGACATCGGCTACGAAGAATACTTTTTCAGCGGGCAATACTGCTTTGTCGAATGGCCCGGAATGGTTTTGGAACTTTTGCCCGAATCTTACGTATATTTGGACATTGAAGTCAACGACAAAGATGAACGGCTGATTTCGTGGAAAACAGTACGCAATTAAAGTTTACCGGCTGCTGTCCGGCCGGCAGCCGGGCACCCAAGTTTAACCGATGAACGAAGAATCGAAAAGTTTTCTCAGGTTTTCGCAACAGGAGCAACTGCTTCCGCAGGAAGAAACGCTGGCCACCCTTCCGGAAAAGCGGAAGCTGAGCATTGGCATCCCCAAAGAGATTTCAGAAAACGAACACCGCGTTCCCCTGACACCTGAGTCCGTTGGACTGTTGGTTGAGCACGGCCACCAATTGTTTGTGGAAGAACAGGCAGGTGCCACTGCCCATTTTACCGACGAGCAGTTTGCCGGGGCCGGTGCGCAAATCGTGAGCTCTCCCGATGAGGTTTACAAGGCTGATCTCATTGTCAAGATCGCTCCGCCCACCGACGATGAAATCGAAAAGATTGAAAAGCACAAGGCTTTGTTTTCCACCGTCAACCTGCCTGAAAGCAACAAAGCTTATTTTCAGAAACTGATGGCTAAAAAGATTACTGCCGTTGCCTACGATTACATACAGGACAAGTCCGGTGCTTTCCCCGTACTCAAATCCATGAGTGAGATCATCGGTAACATGGCCGTCATTGTGGGTGCCGAATACCTCAGTGACCCGTACTACGGCAAGGGTGTGATGCTGGGGGGATTTCCGGGTATCAAACCCTCCGAAGTAGTCATCGTCGGTGCCGGCACGGTTGCCGAGTACGCCGCCATAACGGCCCTGGGCATGGGCGCCACCGTCAGGATTTTTGACAACTCCATCTACAAGCTGCGCGACATCCAGAAGAATCTGGGCAGACGCATCATCACTTCCATCCTGCAGCCAGGCATCCTTTTGCAAGCCCTGCAAGAGGCCGACGTGGTGATTGCTGCCAAACATTCTTCCTCCGGCGTGGCACCTTGTTACATTTCCGAAGACATGGTCAGGCAAATGAAACAGGGGGCAATCATTGTTGACGTGAGTATTGATCAGGGCGGGTGTTTCGAAACATCCAGGGTAACCACGCACCAGGATCCTGTGTTTAAAGTGCACGGTGTTACCCATTACTGCGTGCCCAATATCGCCTCACGCGTACCGCGGACGGCTTCGCTTTCGCTGAGTAATTTTCTCACCCCTACCCTGCTGAACATTTCCGAAGCCGGCGGTATCGAAAAAATGCTGAAACAGGACCTTGCTTTCTGCCAGGGCGTTTACATCTACAACGGCATTCTCACCAACAAGCACATCGGCGAGCTGTTCGGCCTGCCGTCCCAAAACCTCGAACTGCTGATGGCTGCGTTCAGGTGAGTCGGGCCTGCGGCCGTCATTTGCCTTCGGCGTCATTCATGGTCAATGTGCCTGCGGCCGTCAAGCGTTGTCATTTGTGCTGCGCACGTCAGGCGATGGTCAGGCATAGTCATTGGTGCTGCGCACGTCAGGCGATGGTCAGGCATAGTCATTGGTGCTGCGCACGTCATTCTGCCCTATGGTGCTTTTGGTACGCGGGCCGTGGTTTGGCGGGCGATGGAAATTGTGGCTTTTATAGTTTCAATTCTTCCAGGTAGGTGCGGGCTTCAGGCCCCAGGTTAAAGAGCAGATCCACGATGCTCAGGTTGGGATGAAATCCATGCCTGTCGGAAAATACCTGGGTGTAGGCGGGGAAATTGCTGAGTGTTGGCGGACTTTTGGGAGAGATGGCCGTCCGCAGGTCGGTGCTTCCGCTGTCATTTTTCCGGAAAGAGTCCGTCAGGGAGAGCACAGGTTCGAAACCGCAGATGCGGCAGAGTGCAAGGGTCAGCTCTGTGTTAAAGTTTAGCAGGGTTACATATTTTTTCGTGAAGAATCTATCCAGCTCATCGGCATAGTACAAGAAGTAGGGCGATGCACTGTAAGCCGCGCTGAAAGCCCGCCAGTGTTTTTGTTGCCATTTTTCATCGTTCAGGATGGCGACATCCCTGACCATGGTGTGATTGCCGTTGACCTTTTTCACGGGTACCGTCAGCGACAGCTTCCCGTTGGCAGTCAGGATCACACAACGGTTGCGGTAGGTTTGCCTGGGATAAGTTTCAAACTGTTCAACCACTACTTTCCCGGCCTTCAACAGGTAATAAAAATACTCCACCGGAGGCAGGTAAGCGGTTGAAAGCAGGACTGAAGAAGAATGTGTCATGACCCTGCAAAAATAAAAAAGGCCGCCGACTTTTTGTCAGCAGCCTTTTCAGATAAAAATGTTTTGCCTATTTGGTTTCTACCGGTTCTTTCAACAGCACGTCGTTGATAGCGGCAACCAGTTGCTCTTTTGGCAAAGCGCCCATGGCCATCTGGGGTTGTCCTTCGGCAGGGCAGAAAAGCAGCGAAGGAATGCTGCGGATGCCAAAAGCGGCAGCAAGCTCGGTTTGCTCTTCCGTATTCACCTTGTAAATATTGATCTTCCCTTCGTATTCCTTTGAAAGTTCCTCAAGAATGGGGGCAACAATTTTACAGGGCTGACACCAGTCAGCGTAAAAATCGATCAAACAAGGCAGTTTTCCTTCAAAAACCCACTCTTTGTTTTTTTCGTAGTTAAATACTTTTTCGAAAAATGTTTCTTTTGTTAAATGTTCCATTTTGTATCTTTTAAATTTGGTTATTTAATTATTTATTGTCTGCTTCCTTGTTGCCAAGCAACTCGGTTTCAATAATCTTGATGTACTGGTCTTTGGGCAATGCGCCGGTTTGCATCATGGGTTTTCCTTTCATGGGTACGAACAAAACCGACGGGATGCTGCGGATGCCAAAGGCGCTGGACAACTGTCGTTCTTTGTCGGTGTTGATCTTGTAGATCTTTACCTTGCCTTCATATTTTTCAGCCAGGGCGTCCATGATGGGTGCCACCCTCTTGCACGGGCCACACCAGTCGGCATAAAAATCAATGACACAGGGCACATCGCCCTCGTAAATCCATTCCTGGCTGTTGGATTCAAAATTCCATACCTTGGTCAGAAAAGTGTCGTAAGTCAGGTATTCTACCTGTCCCCGGGTCGAACTTCCGCTCTCACCGTTACCATCACCGTTTTCAATGCCCGCAAGGGTTTCTTTCTGGTTACCCTGAATGTTACTGCAACTGAAAAAGGCCAGGGAAAACACCATCAGCATGATTGCACTTAATCGCTTCATTTTATCCTTTTTATTTTTGTTCTAAAAATGCGCTGCAAAAGTAGTAATATTTCTTATATCGCTTAAATATCACTTAAAATTTTTACTTTTGCCGTCAAATTCCGTTCCAAACGGATTAGAAACAAGGGAATTTATGCCATCTTTACTTAAACCGCCAAGGAAAAAATCGTGGCAGATTGCCGGGCAGCTTAGTCATTTCAAGAAAGTTTTTCCCGATGACAAGACCTGTCTGAGCCTGCTGGCCGAGCACAAATGGAAAGACGGTTTTTTTTGCGGAAAATGTGGCGGAACCAATTATTGCAAGGGAAAATCGCCCCTGTCGCGGCGGTGCACCCGGTGCAAGACCGAAGAATCGGCCACGGCCCACACCCTTTTCCACCGGTGCAAAATCCCCTTGGTCAAAGCTTTTGAGATTGCTTTCATGGTGTGCAACATGGATGAGGTTTCTTCTTACGAAATGAGCCGCCAGCTTGATCTCAGGCACATGACCTGTTACACTTTCAAGAAAAAAATCCTGGACTGCGTGAATGGAGAAAAAAGAGACCCTGTTTTTGAAAGCCTGCAGGAGGAAGTGAACGAAAGGCTGAGCCGACAGCTCACAAAACAACCTTAAACGTCCACACCCCGCCGGAATGCCGCAAACGGACGATGTAAAAGCCCGGCCCCGACTGCACTTCCGGGATTTCCAACTCCACACGTTTTTCACCGCTGAATTGTCTCCGCAGCAGTTTTTGCCCCGACACCGTAAACACCTCTGCCGATTGCACTTTCGTGTCGCCGGAAATTTCAAACACCAGCGTTCTGTTCCCCTGTCGGTAGAACAAGGGTACTTCTTCCCCCTTTTCATCCGTTCCCGAAGTGATGCCGAATGTAAAATTGTCACTCACCACCAGGCTGTCGTTGTAATAATAATTATAGGTCCACTCACCCCAAAGCGAGTCGGGCGGTGTGAAAATGTAGGAGAAAAAATAGTAGTACCACCAGTCTTGCTGGTAGTTGACCGTGTAGCTGAACCACTCGTCCCCTGCGGGTGTCAGCCACTGGATGCGCGTGTTGTCGCCCGTTCGCAGGCCGTACTGCAGGTTCCAGAAAGTGATGACGGAATCCTGGCTGCTGAAATGCACCCTCGGCTTGGGGCGCTCGCGCAGCGAGTCGATGGGCGTAATGTAATCGGTGAGTCCGTACTCCCAGACGTGAAAACTTGTGTCGTAGGGGATGGTGTCAATCCAGTAGGAGTAACTGTTCCCGCATGGCCCGGCGAATGGATCAATCAGGTAGGCCGAGTCGTACCACAACTCAAAGTGAACATGGGGATCGGTGGAATTGCCCGAACTGCCGATTTGCGCAATGTTCTGCCCGGCCGACACGGTGTCGCCGACATTAACAATGATGGAAAACTTTTTCAGGTGTGCGTAGTACGAGAAATGCCTGTCGGGATGTTTGACGGCCACGTAGTTGCCGAAACCCAGCAAGGGGTTGCCATCGGTGTTACGATCGGGTTCACCGTCGTGGATGAACACCACCACACCCGAATCCACCGCCTGAACGTTCACACCCGCATCCATTTGCGGGAAACCACTGATGACAAAGTCCGTGCCCTGGTGGCCGTCGTAGGTCTTGGTGCCGCACTGGTGGTCCATGGCCGAGTCGGCACTCCAGTCCACGTAGTTGACGATGACAAAATCCTCGCCGTAAGTTCCTTCGAGGGGTTTTACAAATATTGGGGACTGGGCTGACAAAAACAAGCATTGAAAAATAAAAACAAAGGAAAGCAAGCTTTTCATAGCGTACATAATTATTTAATTTTGCTAAAATAAGATTATACTGATAAAAAACGCAACACGATGCCCATCCTCATCACAAACATCAAAGAACTCATCCAGACCGAAGACCAGCCGCGTCCGGTGGTCAAAGGCGCGGGAATGGCAAAACTGCCTACCCTTCAAAACGCTTTCCTTTTCATCGAGGGTGAAAAAATCGCTGCATTCGGCAGCATGGACGAACTGGACGAAGATTCCCTGACACATGGAAAACAGCTGCAACGCATTGATGCAAGCGGAAAAATGGTCTTCCCCTCTTTTGTGGATTCGCACACCCACCTGGTGCATGCCGCTTAGCGCGAGATCGAGTACATCGATAAAATTAAAGGGCTGTCGTACGAAGAAATTGCCAATAGGGGCGGCGGCATCCTCAATTCCGCGAAAAAAATACAGCAGGCTTCCGAAGAAGAATTAATCATCTCCGCACTGAAACGGCTGGAAGAGATCACCCGATACGGAACAGGTGCGGTGGAAATCAAAAGCGGTTACGGACTGACAACGGAATCCGAGCTGAAAATGCTGCGGGTCATCAAAAAGCTGAAAGCGCTTTCGCCACTGACCATCAAAGCCACTTTTCTGGGTGCACATTCCATCCCGCTGGAATACAGGGGTAAACAGGAAGTTTATGTTGACAAAGTGATCCACGAGATGCTGCCCCGCGTGGCTGAGGAAGGCCTGGCCGATTACATCGACGTTTTTTGCGACAAGGGCTTTTTTACCGTGGAAGACACCGAACGTATCCTGGAAGCCGGGCTAAAATACGGCCTGCGCGGCAAGATCCACGCCAACGAGTTGGATTACTCCGGGGGCATCCAGGCAGGCGTCAAATACAATGCCCTGTCGGTTGACCATCTGGAGTTTACGGGCGATTCCGAGATTGAAGCCCTGCTGGATTCCGAAACTATGCCCACCGTGCTGCCCGGTGCCGCCTTTTTCCTGGGTATGGTGTATGCTCCCGTCAGGAAAATGATGGAAGCCGGACTGCCCCTGGCACTGGCCAGCGATTTCAACCCGGGCTCCTCCCCTTCCGGAAACATGCAGCTCATCCTCTCCATGGCCAGCATACTGTACAAAATGCTGCCCGAAGAAGCCATCAACGCCACCACCGTCAATGCAGCTTACGCCATGGGCGTCGGCAAAGGCCTGGGAAGCATCGCCGTGGGAAAAACCGCCAACGTTTTCATCACCACCGAAATTCCGTCCTACGAATTCATGCCTTACGCATACGGTTCAAACAAGGTGGAAACGGTGATTTTGAATGGGGAAATGATAAGTGCAAAAGTTTAAGGGTTTTCAAAACCTGTACAAACACGGGCTACCCTAACTCCCGGTGAATACCTGCCCCTCCCTGTCCGAATGGCTCAATCAGGCGGCAGGCAGGAACGACCGGAAAATGATCAGGATATTCTGTTTCGATATTGTCATTTGTGGTATAATAGACAAAATGGTTGCACTTTTCAACAGGATTCTTCCAAGTGGACAAAATGGTTGCAGTATTTTTCAACAGTTTTAGCTACATAAAAAGATGGTTATTATATTTGTGTTGTCAAGCTAAACGGAAGCGGGCTC
>JAJRWG010000119.1 GCA_024276895.1 Bacteroidota bacterium | reverse complement strand
GGAACCCAGCTTTTTCATCACGTAGAACGTCAGTCCGTCCACCCGCAGAAAGCGTTTCGAATAAATGATGTTTTCCGACGGCAGCAGCACGCTGACCCTGTTTCCGTAGTAGCCGATCCGTGCCCTGTAACCCGAGTGGGTGAGCAGCGACCAGAGCATCAACTCGGCGCCGGTTTCCGAGGCAGGGTACATTTGCTGCGCGAAGGCCTGCACCAACAGGTAGTACCCCCAGTCGTTCAGATTGAGCATTTCCCTGTACTGCTGAAACCTGCTCAGCAAAGCGCCGAAGTCAGTCTCGCTGAAATCGGCCCAGTACCTGCTGATGCTTCCCTCGTTGATCTGAAAGGGGGGCATCACCAGTGATTTGTTGTCGAAAGGAAACGAAAGCATATTGCCGTAAAAAGACAGGCGCACCAACGGGAGCTCTTTTTTTTCTGCCACGGGCGAACGCCTGACGGGCGGCAGCGGTACGGTTTCAGGGGGTACATAAGCCCTGGGCTTCAATTCGGGAAGCTCCACGACTTTTATCGTTTCCGTTTCTTCGACCGTTTTGCCGGGTTCGATGACGGGTTTTTCCGGCGGTTTGGGGATGTTGGGCGGTGCTTGGCCTTTGTTCACGGGAAACGATTCCCAGCGCTTTTTCAGGTACTCGGCAAATTCGGCATTGCGCTGTTTGACGTACGCATCAAACTGGCTTTGCATCTGGTTGACGAACTCCTGTTGCTGTTGTTTCATGGCATTTAGCTGTGACTCCTGTTGCTTTTTGTACTCTTCGAAAGTCTGTCCGAACTGCTGAAAAGCAAGCAGAAGCAAAATCAGGGTGAGGAGTGTTTTTGTTTTCATTTTTGAGCCGGTGATTTGGCAGTTTCAATTTTATCAAGCAATACGGAAAGGCGGTTGTTGCTGACGTGCAAAGCCTTTAAACGGAGCATGGGGCTAAGGGAAAGCCGTTCGCGCGACAAGTTTTGCCGCGAGGAGGTGTACTGGTCGGTGAGTTGGTTGATGTCCACATCCGTGCTTGCGGCTGCGGCGTAATTTTGAATGAGCGACTGCAGGAAAGCCTTCCACAAGCCGTTGGTCAGCTTGTAGGAAACACTTTCGGTTTCACCGGCTGCAGCCTGTCCCAGGTAGCGGAAAACGGTGAGCGGAAAATCGACTTCTTTTCCGTTGAAGCGCGAAACAATTTCGTAGCGGTTGTTCAGCGCGCGATAGTAGTAGTAAAAAATGTTGACCTGTTGCCCGCTGCCGGCGGTTTTTGAAAGGCCGTACATTTCGCATTTTTCTTCCATTTCAAAACGGTTCCGGCTTTGCCGCTCGGCCTGGTAAAAATCGATCTGCAGCATCAGGCTGTCGGTCACTGCTGTTTCTGCGGAATCAGGGCTGTAGCCGAGGAGTACGACAGCTTCACCGAAAGCCGTGGTAAAACTTTCAACCACCCTGATTTGCCCGGGTGCCGCCTCCAGCACGGCCAGCAGCCGGTAAAAATTCACATATTTCGTGACAAAGCGGTCGGAGGCAGGTGCCGTTTGCTGGCCGGCATAGTTGTCGGTCAAAACCGTGACCCTGGGCCTGAGTAAAAGGGCGAGCACCGCTTTGGCCCTGAGCACGGCCAGGCTGTAGGCTTCCGCCGGTTCCATGCCCGGGTCGGAAATGCCCACGGCATAAACGGTGCTTTCTCCCGACCCGGGAAGGTTTAAAAACCAGTCGGGCAGCGTAGCGGGATGGTAAACAATCTTGCTTTGGGAATAGGCGGCGGTGTCGGGTTTGTTCAGCGCTTTGTCAAAAGTTTCCCTGAAACGACGGTAGTCGTCGTCCACCTGTTTCAACCCGCTTTCCTGCGCCGTGAGCCCCAAAGCGCAGGCCAGGACAAAAAAGCTGAAAATCAAACGCTGAACCATGGCCGTGCCTTTTGAAGATCCGGAATTTAAAATGATGATTCATCACGGCGGGCGGGTAATTTCAGCCTGAAAAGGTGCGGGAGTTCAGGAGGTGTGCGCAGCGTGCAGCGATCCGGGCTTTCGGGCAACCGGAAAAAGTCACATGCGAAAACACATCCGGCAGGCCGAAATTACTTCGTTTACCCAGCCGTTTTGCAACGAAGAATGGAATCAGTAACCTCTTTGTTTTTCGAGTTTGTCCATTTCTTCTTCGAAAGTTTTCTTGAACTGCTCGTAATCGTAATCGATCTTGAGCTTGGCGTCGTTCGACAGGCGTGCGTTCAGTGCCGACATCAATTCATCGCCTGCAAGTTCGATGGCGATGTAAGTTTTGTACTTGTTATCGCGGGTTTTGGTGGTTTTCTCGCAGATGGTTTTGATGCCCGTCAGCCGTTGGTCAACCACTTCGCGCGAAAGCGACTCGAAGCGCTCGGCAACTTCTTCGGTGTTGTTCATTTCCCGGGAGTTGACGTAATTGTCGATGACAATCTTCATTTGTGTTTCAATGGCCTGGGCAAGGTCGGCCCTGGCATTGCTTTGGGCTTTCTTTTTGGCGGTGGCCTGGTCAAGGCTTTCGCCAACCTGGTTGGCCCTGAAGTACTCGTTGTTGGACTGGAAATCTGGCCCGGAGCAGTAAACTTCAATCAGTGTTTCGCCCTGATCCTCAATTTTGGTCACTTTTTCTTTCGACTTGCAGCCACCAAGGACGATAAAGACGACAATGCTGAATAGCATGAAAATGCTTTTGAAATCTGTTGATGTTTTCATAGAGCTTAGATTTTAATTATTGAATAAGTAGGGATTTTTTTGAAACCCTCAAATATAAAAATAAAATACCAAAGCCGTGCCAAAAATTTTAAAGACCCACCAGGCAGCCCTGCCGTGAGGCATGTACTTAGCGGGTCGGGAATCATAGAAGTACCCGGGAGACTATTTTCAACCCGCTGAGAATAAACCTGCTCAGCGGGTTTCAGGCTGTCTGGTTTTAAAACTTTAGGGTCAGAAAACGTCCAGGTCGTGGCCCACGACCACTTTGCCTTTGTAAGTTGCGTGAATCTCTTCCAGCAGTTCATCCTCGCCGGCGCCCCAGAAAAGAATGTGGTAAAGCACTACCAGCACGGGCTGTGCCCTTTGGGCGATGCCGGCCAGTTCAACCGTTGAGGTGTGGTGTTGCGCGTGGTAGTTCTTCCACACCTCGCTTTTGGTATCGAAGGCTTTTTTGTAGTAAACTTCATGGACAAGGATGTCGGCACCCGTGGCGTAGTCCGTAATTTTTTCGGAAGGCCGCGAATCGCCCGAAACCACGATCACCCGGTCGGGAGTGGTAAACCTGAAGCCCCAGGCATTGGGCCAGCTCCCGTGCGGAACGGGAAAGGCTTCCACGCTGATGTTCTCGTCTTTGTAAATCAGGCCCTCTTCGGTAAACTCGTGGCTGTTGACACGCCAGCCCCGGTCGTTGGCGGGCTCGTCACCGTAAAGACGGTAGCGGATGTCGGCTTGGTAGGCGTTTAAAATGTGTTTGGTCATTTGATGGAGTCCTTCGGGGCCGTAAACTTCCAGGGGCTCGTCGCGGCCCATCACCCAGGGCGTCAGGATGAGGTCGGCGTAGCCGGTGGTGTGGTCCGAGTGGAGGTGGGTGAGAAAGGCATGTTTGATGTTTTTTACGTCAAGCCCTTCGATGGAGCCGCCGTACTTTGGTGACAGGGCCGCAGCCCGGCGGATCAGCCCCGGGCCGAAATCCACGATGTAAGGGGTGTTGTTCACCACGATGGCCAGGGCGCAACCCGACTGGTCGGGCGAAGGGTTGGGATTGCCCGTGCCCAGCAGCACCAGTTTGGTGATCTCGGATACGGCAAAATCCCTTTGGGCGTGAGCAAGGGAAAAAGTTAACAAGGCCATCAGGCTCAGTATCAGTTTTCGTTTCATTGATGTTATTTTAAGTGTGACCGGAAAAAAGACCTTTACCGGTAAGTTGCCATTCACCCGGGGATGCGCCGGACAAAACTATAAAAAATGGTTTTGAATGTTAAACCCAATGAAAACCGTCAGCAACTGCTGATGGGTTCCGGCCTTCCCTGAGCATTGATGCGAACAAACACCATTTTCGTGGAACAAACCACCTCTTCCGACTGGTTGGCAAGGTCGGCACGGCGGGCTTCAAGGTAAAGAGATACCGAAGTGCTGCCCATTTTTTCAACCTGCCCGTAAATCCTGATCAGTTCCTTGACCTTGACCGGGTGTTTGAACAGCACTTCGTCCATTTTCAGTGTAATGACGTTGTTGTTGCAGCAGGCAGTGGAAGCCAGGATGCCCCCGGCCTCGTCGAGCCAGGCCAGCATGATGCCGCCAAACAGGTTGTTGTTCACGCCGATGTCGCCGGTCTTACAGATTTTTGTTGAGATGAGTTCCATGCGAAAACTTTTAAACAAAGGTAAGCAATTGTTTTTTCGTAACTAATCAGTGCTACTAGTAAACTTGGGATATATTGAAAATTCAAAAAATGAATTCCATTAAATCCCCTCCGCTGGAGGGGCGAAGGGGTGGGTCAAATTAAAAAATTCATTCATTTTTTGAATTTCTGAGTATAGACTAACTACTTAATTTATAAAACACAACTTTAGTTTTGAAAAGGAAATATCAGCAAATAAATGATATTGTTCTTTGAAATCATTGATAATCTAAATTTTACGAGTGTTTTAGCTACGTGTCGATTTGAAATCGTTATTAGTGGAAAATAATCCACGATGAATAACGGTAAATATGTTTTTGCACAGTTGACAGAGTTCT
>JAJRWG010000118.1 GCA_024276895.1 Bacteroidota bacterium | reverse complement strand
TGCAACAACAGTTTTTCGAATTAAAGAAAATCGCCAACCAGATTGACCGGGAACTGAAACGGACGTTTACTTATTAAGCCGTTCATATTCAAGTGTTAAACGGGTCATCACTTGACATCGCACATTTTATTTCGTATATTGCGAAACTTTGCAACCCCATTCCTGATTATTCCGAACCCTGTTAGCTCCGGGGCAGCGAATGATCAATTTACCCGATGATAAAAGCCTTTTACCAGACTTTTACACACTTTTTACTCAGTAACAAATAAATAACGAGCGAAAAATAAAATAAGCAACAACTCTTAAATTTATAAACAAAAACCTTGAACCATGAAACGATGCTTTTTACTATTAACATTAACCTTTGGTCTGCTCAGCTTTTCTTTTGCGCAGGAATATCCAACTTTTCAATTTGCAGGTACGAATGATGGAACCGGTACGTTTGTCAGTGCTTACTTACCAAATTTCACCTGGGTGGCTACCGGTGCTATCAATGGCAGCGTTCAGATCCGGGACGATGAAGATTTTGACGATGGAAATGCATTCGAGAATCTGTTTGGCCAGGCCGATAAAGCTGAAAATATCCGGATACAGGTTATCCCGAATGGTAGTGGAACTGCCGGCCAGCCTGTTACGTCCATTGCCGTTTTAACCATCACATTTGATCAACTCGCACCTGCCCAGGACTGGGGATTCTGTGTTATTGACATTGATGTTGAAAATGCCCTGATCTCTGCAATTGACGAAAATGACAATGAAGTGTCCGCTGAAGTTATCAATAGCTGGCTCGTCGAACTGTTTGATGCAGACCTTGTTGAAGATGGCTTCAACCTGCCCAAATGGGATGCAGCCAATTCGGCCATGCTTGGTGCAAATACGCCCGATAACTATACTGTGTACGACAACCTGGTTATCGGTGGCATGCCCGACAGCGAGGCCGCATCGGCATTTTTTATGCCCGATAAACGTCTGAAATCCTTTACTGTCACCTACCAAAACCTTCAGGAAGGAGCAAAAACCTCATTTCACTTGTACATCGGATCTCTGAGTTTCACCGGGGTTTCCGAAGAACTTGTAAAAAACCTTGTTCTCTATCCCAATCCGGCAAAATCAACTATCAGTCTTCAGTCGCCAGCGGGGGGTCTGGGATCAACAGGTTTTGAAATTTACGACCTCACGGGGAAAAAACTTCTCGAGCAAAGTGTACCGTCCGGAGACGAGAAAATTGAAGTTGATGTGAGTACTTTGCAAAGTGGAGTTTATTTCTGCAGGATAAGTACGGAGGGGCATTCGGTAACGAAAAAACTGATCATTCAGAAGTAGGCAGAAACAGGAAAGCTGAATACAGAAAACGGGCTTATTGCCTGTTGAACGGGGCTTCTTCGCGTTTTAATCGTCCATGCGTAAAACGTTTTATGCAAAATCTTGCGGGGGACTTTTCATACAGTCCCTTGTCCGAATTTTCAATTCCCTGTTTTTATTCGACGATTATTTTTTTAAGTACAACGCCTTTTGGGGTGGAGATTCTGAGGAAGTACAAACCGGGGCTAAAGTCCGACACCCGAATTGAGTAACGCGCTTTGTTGCCGCGGTAGTGTCCGGCAGTTTTTCCTGTGATGTCCAACAAGTCCACAGCCGATATTTTCTGGTGCGGGCTTTCAATAAACACGATATCGGTTGCGGGATTGGGATAAATGCGGATCTCCGGCCTTGTGATTTCGTCAACACCAATGACGGTTTGCGCGATGGTAACGGTCATCGTGTCCACGGCCAGGTTGCCGCAACGGTCTTCCATGTTTACATAAACCTCGTTGTCACCCAAATCGTTGATGTCAAAAACCGAGCGGCTTAAGCTGTAGGTACAGGTGAAGCAGTAAGCCGCCGAATCAATCATTAAGTCACCGGGGGCGAGCGAAGCCTGCCCGTTGTTGTCTAGGTAAAGTGTTGTGTCGCGCACTGACAGGCTTAATTCAACCGTGTCGTACACCGCCGACATATAATAAGTGGCAGGCATGCCCAGCATTTCCATTTCACCTACAAAACTCGTGTCGGTTAACTCGACAAGGACAGCGTCAACCGTGCTTCTTCCGCCATTGCTGCTGGTGGAGTCGTAGTCGTAGGTCAGCATGCTTTCGTCATCATTAAACCACCAGAAGCCGTGATTTCCGTTGGAGTCGTACCAGGTTCCGTCAGACAGGAGTTTTGAGTCGGCATCGTAGGGAAAGGAGACACCGAAAATGATGACCGAATCGGTTATCCAGGTTTTATTGTCGCAAAGCCCGCAGAGGTTGAATTCTTTTTCACTTAAATCCCGAATGGGAACCAAAATATTCGTGAAGTCGTTTGTGTCGATTTCAACTTCTGAATTTTGGACCGTGAACTTATTCGTCACGTACTCTTTTCTTACATTAAACTAATACTTTTCCGGCAACAACGAATTGACTTCAGCCTGTCCGTCCTGGTCCGTGTAAACGGCTTTTGCAATGCCGGCGGAGTCGATCCTCCATTTTCGTTTTGTATCGTAAAGTAAAATTGCTGCCCCTTCCACCGTATTGCCTTCGCCATCAACTACGTTAAACCTGATCCCTTTGCTTTCCGTAAGCTTTACCTTGTGGAAAAACATGCCATTGTCGCCTTCTGACAAGGTAATATTTTCATTCTGAGGTGCAAACTGCAAAGTTTGTGTTGACGGAAAGATGCTAAAAAGATAAACGGTATCCTCAGGGGGCAGGTTGAAAGTATAATTTCCATTTTTATCGCAAACATATTCGTAGACCAAGGTGCTGTCACCAACCGGTGAAATCCGCACAACTGCGTTGGGAAGCAGAATTCCGGAAACGGATGATACATTGCCCGACCCTGTCATGTTTTGGGCGATCAGGGAAGTAGAGAGCGTGAGGGCAAACAGTAGTAAAAGATTTTTTATCATGGGTTAATTTTTTACAAAAATAGTGATGTTACAGAAATTGTAACTAATCAGTCTCAAATTTAAAACTTACGATACTTCTAAAATTCAAAATAATGAATTCAAGTGTAGTTCAAAAATGCATTTTGATTTTTCACCAGGAAAAATCAGTTATACTTTTTGATGTTCCACACGGCAAACAGCAGGTTTTTCCTTGTTATTAAAAAAGCTTCTGTAGCCGGCCGGCAAATAGTTCGTACATTTAAGGACTGATATTTTCGGTCAGGCAACTTTCGGCAAGGCCTTTTCGTCTTACAAAACAGAAGATGCAATTGAGTGACGAAGAAATCATCAAGGGCTGCTTGCGGCGCAAACGGAAAGCACAAAAAGCGCTTTTTGATAAATACTATCCGGTGATGATGGGTATTTGCCTCCGCTATGCCAAAAGCAGAGCCGAAGCCGAAGATATTTTGCTGATGGGATTTTCGAGAATTTATAAAAAGATGAAGCAGTTTGGCGGCAAAGGTTCCTTTGAAGGATGGATGAAACGCATCACGGTGAATGTCGCCATCGACAATTTCAGGAAAAACCTGAAATACTATTTCAGCAAAGACATTGATAAATTGCATGATGATTTACTGCCCTCAAATGCTATTCCCGATATTTTTTCAGTTGCAGAGATTTTGCAAACCGTGCAGGAACTGCCCGCTGGTTACCGGCTTGTTTTCAACCTGTTTGCCATTGAGGGCTACGGCCATAAAGAAATTGCCGAAATGCTGGGTATTTATGAAAGCACGTCCAAAACGCAGTTGTTAAAGGCAAGAAAGAAATTGCAGGCGCAATTGTCTTATTTGCGCCAACCAAAGGCAAAACCGGTAAACAGCATTAAACGTTCAGAAATAATATTTGTAAACCCGCAATTGAGTTTCGATGGAAAATAACCACAACAACATAGATCAGTTTTACAATGACAGGCTGTCCGGTTACCGGGAAAGCCTGTCGGAAGCCGGCTGGAGCCGGATGAAACGGCGATTGTTCTGGCTGAACTTTAGAAAATATGCAATCGGTTTTGCTGCCTTTGCTTTCCTGGGAGTCATGGTTTATTCCGGATTCTTCTTCACCGGCCGGCAAGGCGAAAGCCTGAGCGAAACGATTGTACCCGTTCAGGAAAAAACAAGCACTCCGGAAACCCGGAAAACAGCCTTGCTTACCGAAACAAATTCCCCTTCGGATGGGATAAAAGCGGACGAACAAATTAGCGAAAACAGCCCCGTGTTTTCACCGGTCACTGCACCTCCGGAGGTTGCTTCCCAGCCCGATGCCTTGCATTTAAATGCCAAACCTGCTGCGCCGGCAGGCGCCGGAACAGGGGTGGAACTGACGGAACGCCTTCACGCACACACACTGACGTACTTTGAAACCAAAAGCATTGATCCCCTGCCTTCGCTAAACAACGACCGGCAGGCTGAAGAACCACGCATCGACAGTATCTCCTACGCCTTTCACGACATCAGAAAAAGCAGCTGGATTTCCGTCAGTTTGTATGCCGCGCCGGCTTACAGCGCCTCGACCCTGAGTGCCGACCCATCGCTTGACGATTACCTGAATTACAGGAACGGGCACGAGTCGGGAACCGTCTCCTGGTCGGCGGGTGCGGATGTACAGTTTAATTTCAGGAACTGGTACATTCAAACCGGACTGAACTACGCAACTTTCAGCGACAAGCGGAATTACAACTACACCTTCAAAGCACTTGACACCGCCCAAAGTTATTTTACAACCGACACCACCTGGGGCTGGGTTTACGATCCCCCCGACATCGGCAGGCCCATTGTTTTAAGTGTTGACACTTCTTTTGTGCCGGTGTACAACGAAATCAACGAGGGGATCAACACCTGGAAATACCTTGAAATTCCCCTGCTTGTTGGCTACACCTTTCATTTCAACCTCTTTTCTATTGATGTGGGCACCGGCTTTTCATACGGATTACTGCTCGGTGCAAACGGCAATGTTCCTTCGCTGACCGAAGAAAACCGGTTCACCGATTTGTCCGGACAAAAGTCACAAATGAACAGACACAACTTGAATTATATTTTACAAATCGGGGCTGCTTATCGCCTCAGTCCGCAGTGGAGCCTGATCGTTCAGCCCTACTACAAACAAAACCTCCGTTCCGTTTTTGAAAATAATGTTCCGGTTGACCAGCGGTTTAAAGCTTTTTCGATTAAATTTGGGTTGAAGGTTGATTTGTAAATTACAGGTCAAACGAAACCTGATTAAGAGATGAGGACCAATCTGCTTATACTGTTCATGCTCCTTTTTAACAGTATTTCCATCGCCCAAAACGAAGCGACTGTCTGGTACTTTGGCGATTCTGCCGGATTGGATTTTAAAACGGGAAGCCCCCTTGTCCTGACCAACAGCGCCATGCATGCCGAGGCAGGCAGCGCCGTTATCAGCAACAAAAGCGGCGACTTGCAGTTTTACACCAACGGCAAAGATGTCTGGAACAGACAGCACGAAAAAATGCCAAATGGCTTTGGCCTGAACGGCAGTCAGATCCTCAACCAGAACAGCATCATTGTTCCGCTTCCGGGATCAGGAAATATTTACTACCTGTTTACCATCAATGCTTACTACGATTCGGTGGGACTGAATTACTCGGTCATCAACATGGATCTGGAAGGCGGCCTGGGCGATGTGGAACTGAAAAACCGTTTCATGCTCGCAGGCCTGATCGAAAAAATTACGGCAGCAAAACACTGCAATGGCGAAGACACCTGGATAGTAACTCACGACCGCTTCGACGGCTACTACAGTTTTTTGCTCACTGCCGGCGGGCTGACAGGCAATGCCGTCCAAAGTTTTACGGGCAACAAAGTAAGGTCCGACATCGGTTACATGAAAATGTCGCCAGCTTCCAACCGCATCGCCCTGCCGCTCAACCAGGAAAAGCTGCTGGTCGAGTTGTGCCTCTTCCACAACCGCTCGGGCAAGGTTTACGATCCGGTGAAGATTCTTGCCAGGGACGAGTCGGTTTATACTTACGGCATTGAGTTTTCTGCCGACGGCAACCTGCTGTACATCGCCACCGGCGGGCGGGCCTACAAAGTCTGGCAGTACGACCTGACGCAGGAAACCGAAGAAAAAATCAACAATTCGGCAACGCTGATCGCCGAAGGCAACCATTTTGCCTTGCAACTGGGAACAGACGGCAAAATTTACATTGCCCGGACAAACCGTGAACAACTGAGTGTAATTCATTTTCCCGAACAACTGGGCCCGGATTGAACGCTTGAAGAAAACGCCGTCAATCTGCAAGGGAAAAGTTCGCAAATGGGCCTGCCCAATTTCATGCCTTTTTTGTTTTACAATCCTTCGTTTGCAGTGGAAAACCCCTGCCTCGGCGATACGACCCGCTTCTACTTTAACCAGTTTTTCACCAGCGATTCGCTCACCTGGGACTTTGGGGACGGCAGCCCGCCGCTGACTTCAAAAGACAACGCCCATCCTTTTCATTTGTACAGCGAAACGGGAAGCTATGCTGTCAGACTGCTGATCCATCATTGCGGCATTGCCGATACCGCGGAAATGGATGTTCGGATTTTCCCCAAACCCGAAGTGTTTTTGGGAAACGACACCACCCTCTGTAATTCCTGTACCCTTTTACTGGATGGCGGTGAAGGGATGGACAACTGGCTTTGGCAGGACGGAAGCGAAGAACGCTATTACGAGGTCCGGCAAAGCGGAAGCTACAGTGTTACCGTCACCCAAAACGAATGTGCGGCAACCGACAGCATTCTCATTCGCAGCGCGGCTGTTAAAGTGGTCGTCCCCAATGCTTTCACCCCCAATGGCGACGGGAAAAATGATGAGTTCAGGGCTATTGCCAACGAACCGCTGGTTGATTTTCATTTAATGGTTTTTAACCGGAGGGGCAATTCATTACCACAGGCTGTTTATTCCTGGCAAATTACTTATTCTTACTACCTCGAAGGAGCTTTAAAAACCGAAACCCGCCAGGGGACGGTGTTGCTTTTGCGTTGAGCTAAAAAAAACAGGCTTGCCATTAGGCCCTTGTGGGTGGGTCTTGAAAAAAGGAGCAGAGTCAGAGTAGGAAATATCAGCAAATAAATACCTTAAAATCCCCTTTTGGAAGGCCTGCCCTGCTGGTCAGGCAATTCTCACTGCTGTGCCCGTTTGGGATGAAAGCCGGTAAAGCGTTACTGTTTCACC
>JAJRWG010000117.1 GCA_024276895.1 Bacteroidota bacterium | reverse complement strand
CGGAAAGGAGAATTGATCTTGAAGAACTTGTTGTTTCGGCCAACAAATGGGAAACCAATCTGAACGAAATTCCCAATAAGATCGAAATCATCAAAAAAAAGGACATCGTATTTGACAATCCGGCAACTTCAGCCGACATGCTGGCTTCCGGTAACGAAGTTTTTATCCAGAAAAGTCAACTGGGCGGCGGCAGTCCGATGATAAGGGGGTTTGCAGCCAATAAAATCCTTTTTATGCTTGACGGCGTCAGGATGAACAATGCCATCTACCGCAGCGGCAACCTGCACAACGTGTTACAGGCCGACGTCAACAGCGTGGAGAGTGCCGAGGTGATCTTCGGCCCGGGTACCAACATTTATGGGAGTGACGCTTTGGGAGGCGTCATGGACATCCACATTTTAAAGCCTAAATTCAACAAAAGCAAAAACTGGAAAGTCAGCGGCAACGGCCTGGCACGCGTTTCTTCAGCCGATTTCGAAAAAACGCTTCACTTTGACCTCAACATCGCCAACGACAAATGGGCGCTGCTGACCCTTGTTTCTTTCAGCGATTTTGATGATCTGAAAATGGGCAGCATCCACAACTCGTACACACAGCGGCCCGAATACGTGGAAACGGTCAACGGCATGGATTCCGTCATCGCTAACAGCAAGCCCGATTATCAGCGCTTTTCGGGTTATTCGCAGATGAATTTCGTATCCAAAGTCAGCAATAAATTCAGCCAGACCGCCGACTGGACCTTCTCGTTTTATTATAGTAAAACCGGCGATGTGCCGCGCTATGACCGGCTTATCCAATACAAAAACGACAAACTGAAATATGCCGAGTGGTATTACAGCCCCCAGCAATGGATGATGAACAGCCTGCAAATCAATTTGAACGGAAAAAACGGCATGTTCAACAACGCCGTTTTCACTATGGCCTATCAAAATGTCAAAGAAGGACGCAACGACAGAAAGTACCGTAACGACTGGCTCAGGAGGCGGGAGGAATCGGTCAATATTTTGTCGCTTAACATGGACTTCGATAAAAAACTGCCCAGGCGCAGCACCTTGTTCTATGGCATTGAACTGGTGTACAACGATGTGAAATCAAAAGGCAGGGAAGAAAACATCGTCACCGGTGAAACAGTTCTGATCTCCAGTCGCTACCCCGATGGCGGAACGGCTTATTTTACTTCGGGCATATATACCAGCTACAAGAAAAATTTTCTGGAATTGCCCATGACTTTTCTGGCCGGCATGCGTTACTCTTACACCAGTCTGAGCAGTTCGTTTACCGACAGTTCGTTTTATAAGTTACCTTTCGACCAGATCAGTCTCAGCAATGGCGCGTTAACCGGTAACTTAGGACTGGTTTACCATCCGGGGACTTTGCAGCTGAACCTGAACTTTTCTTCCGGTTTCAGGGCTCCCAACCTGGACGATGTGGCCAAGATCTTCGATTCGGAACCCGGCAACGTGGTGGTGCCCAACGAGAACCTGAAACCCGAGTACCTTTACAACACTGATTTGGGATTTAGTTACGGTTTCGGAGAACAGGCAAAAATCCAGCTCAACCTGTTTTATTCCTATCTGAAGGATGCCATGGTCAGGCGCTATTACCGGCTCAATGGTCAGGACTCCATCATGTACGACGGCGAAATGAGCAAAGTGCAGGCGGTAGTCAATGCCGGTTATGCCACCATTTACGGCGCCAGTTTCCTTTTCGAAGCAAAACTTGCACCCGTACTGCAGTTTAAAACCACACTGACATACACAACCGGCACCGACGATCAGGGATTTGCCCTCAGGCATGCCCCTCCCCTGTTCGGGAGCAGCAGCCTTGTTTTTGAGAAGAATCTGTTCAAACTGGCACTTTCGGCTCGTTACAATGCTGAGATCAGCTATGAGAACCTCGCGCCAACCGAACGCAGCAAAGCCTACATTTACGCTACCGACGAAAACGAAAACCCCTACTCCCCCGCCTGGTGGACGCTCGATCTGAAAGGCAGCTACAAGTTCAGCAACAACTTTCTCACCACTTTCGGCATCACAAACATACTGGACTACCGCTACCGTCCTTATTCGTCGGGCATTGCGGCCGGCGGACGAAACTTTACCGTTGCTTTCAGATATTCGTTTTAGTTTTGAAGGCCGTTTAATGCAGGCAAAACGGAGCGGCCATACTGCAAGAACCACTAAATAAAACGCGAAAACATGGAACTCAGCCAATACGAACAAATCGGAAAAGAAAACATCAAGAAACTCATCCGCGATTTTTACAGGGAGGTCAGGAAAGACGAATTGTTGTCGCCCATGTACCGGGATGACTTTGACGGTGCCGAAGAGCGTCTTCACTTGTTCATGGTGCAATACCTTGGCGGTCCCGACCTGTACAACCAAAAACGCGGCCATCCGCTTCTGAAAAAACGCCATGCCGCCTTCCGCGTAAACGAAGAAGCCAAAGATCACTGG
Organism: Bacteroidota bacterium; assembly: GCA_024276895.1. Lineage (GTDB taxonomy): Bacteria > Bacteroidota > Bacteroidia > Bacteroidales > F082 > B6-G9. Next base: position 8,325 of record JAJRWG010000117.1, on the reverse strand, counting down.
CTGAAAAATATGCGCATCGCGCTGGACCGCTCGGAAATGAACGAAAAGCACAAGCAGTTTTTGTGGGACTACTTCCGGCAAACGGCGGTCTTTTTGAAAAACAGTTAAAGGCCTGCCCGTCTCCGCCACAAAGACTTTTACTCTTTTCAAATCTTGTGGTCGTAGAAAGATTTTTTTTCACAGGGAAAGTTTACTTTTGATTGAACATTCGAGCTGAGTAAAATGGAGATTCTTTCGGTAGTAAAACAAAGTCTGGTCATCACCCTTTTAGTGCTGGCCATGATGCTGATCATCGACTACCTGAATGTATTTTCAAAAGGCCTGTGGGGCAAGGGTTTACAACGCAGTCCGTGGAAGCAGGTTGTTTTCGGGGCACTGCTGGGCATCATCCCCGGCTGCATGGGTGCTTACACGGCTGTTTCGCTTTACGTCCACAACATGATCGGGCTTGGTGCCCTCACCGCTGCCATGATCGCCACTTCGGGCGACGAAGCTTTTCTGATGTTTTCGGTCATCCCCCAAAAAGCGCTCCTGCTTCATCTTTTCTTGTTTGGTATCGCGCTGGCAGCGGGTTTCCTGGTCAACGCCTTCTTCAAACAAAAAGCGGCACTGCAGCCCGGTAAACATTTCGACCTGCACGATGACGAACCCGACTGCATTTGTTTCGACCCTGTGGTGCTGGGCAGGCAATTGCGGCAGATCACTTCGGTCAGGTTGTTTGGTGCGCTGGCGCTGGGCATCGCCATCGGATTCGTCGCGCTGAATCTCGGACACACCGAACACGCCATGAACCAGTTGCTCCCCGACTCGGAGATCACCGCCCATGCCCACCCGGCATGGATCAGCATCACTTTTCTGGTCGTTCTGAGCGCCACACTGTTTATCGTCCTGACGGTCAACGACCATTTCCTTGAAGACCATTTGTGGAAACATATTGTCAGGAAACACTTTTTAAGGATATTGCTCTGGACTTTTTTCACCCTGCTGCTGGTACACCTGCTCAACCTGTACTTCAAACCCGGCGACCTGATCGCCGACAACCTCTTGCTGGTGCTGCTGATCGCGGTGCTGGTGGGCATCATTCCCGAGTCAGGGCCGCATTTTGTATTTGTGCTGCTGTTTGCTTCGGGCAACCTGCCCTTCAGTATACTGCTGGCCAATTCCATCGTCCAGGACGGACACGGCAGCCTGCCCCTGCTGGCCGAGTCGCGGAAAGGTTTCGTGATCGTGAAGACCATCAACCTGGTCGTCGGCTTCATCGTCGGCCTTGCCGGCCTGGCCATCGGGGTTTGAAAACAGCATTGACGGGTGTTGTTTTGCTGTACTTTCGACTCCGCATGTGCAGGGGAAAAACATCCCTGGGGCCGACCCTTTCACACGTGCATATCTTCCTGCCCCGCAGGCGGTTTCAAGTCGTCTGACCACTTTTGACTGTTTTTACAGCATTGAAGGTTTGTATTTCAGTGGTCTGACGACTCCCCGGCGTACGGGAATAACGCGAGCCGGGCAGCTTTTTTGTCTGCTTGCGGTTTTCTTAAATTCCCTACCTTTGCCCTTACTAAATTTTCGTCGGATGATTGACCAGAAAACCATTACCAACTGGAACAGCTTGTTTGAGAATGAATCACCGGAAATTGTACTCCGCTTCTTTTTGGAATACTTCAAAGGAAAAATCGCCCTGGCATCAAGTCTGGGGCCTGAAGATCAGGTACTAACTGAAATGGCGGCTTCCATTTCCCCCGATACGAAAATTTTTACCCTCGACACCGGCCGTCTTTTCCCCGAAACCTACGACCTGATCGACAGGACTTCAAAAAAATACAAAATCAACATTAAAGTTTATTTTCCAGATGCTGCCGAAGTGGAAGAAATGGTCAGCAAAAAAGGGATAAACCTGTTTTTCGACAGCATCGAAAACAGGAAGCTGTGTTGTTCCATCCGCAAACTAAAACCGTTGTCGCGTGCACTGAGCAAGCTTGACGCCTGGATTACCGGCCTGCGCCGCGAGCAGTCGGTAACCCGCAATAATTTGCGAACCGTGGAATGGGACGAAAACAACGGACTGCTCAAGATCAACCCCCTGATTAACTGGACAGAACAACAGGTATGGACGTACATCGACAGCAGGAATATCCCTTACAGCCCGCTGCACAAAAAAGGTTACGCCAGCATCGGCTGCCAGCCCTGCACCCGTGCCATTGAAGCAGGCGAAAATGTTCGCGCCGGACGCTGGTGGTGGGAAAACCCCGAAACCAAAGAATGCGGGCTGCATCAAAAATAGAGCCCATGCCCCCACCGGACACACGGAACATAACAGGCTTTCAAAACGCTGAAGCACGAAAGCATTACCCTTTTGCTCACCCCCATCCTAATTCCAACAACCAAACTTTAGACTTTCAACTTTAAGCTTTCAACTCAAAACCGTGCACCGCCAGATACTCCGCCTTTCTGTTCCCAACGTTATCACTAACATTACCGTGCCCTTGCTCGGGCTAGTTGATCTGGCGATGATGGGCCACCTGGGCAATCCGGTTTTTATAGGCGCAATTGCCTTGGGAAGCACCATCTTTAACATCATTTATTCCAGCTTTGCTTTTCTGCGGATGGGCACCAGCGGTTTTACGGCTCAGGCTTTCGGTGCCGGGCAAAAGGAGGAGATCAGTCTGGTGCTGTACCGCTCGCTGGGTGTCGGACTCTTGCTGGCACTGCTACTTATTCTTTTTCAGTATCCCATTCAGTGGGTGGCTTTCCAAATACTTGACGGCAGCGGAGAAGTTACGATGCTGGCACGCGAGTACTTTTTTATCCGCATTCTTGCAGCCCCTGCAACCCTTGCTTTGTATGCCCTGTTCGGTTGGTTTCTTGGATTGCAGAATGCCAAAATTCCCATGATACTGGCCATTGTCATCAACCTGATGAATATTGTGCTGAATTTTGTTTTCATTTTCGGATTCGGGATGAAATCCGACGGGGTGGCACTGGCAAGCGTGCTGGCACAGTACACCGGGCTTCTGCTGGCGGCGGTGTTGCTTGTGGTAAAGTACCGTGTTTACCTGAGCATGTTTGCCCCTGCCGTTATTTTTCAGATAACAGCCTTGCGCAAGTTCTTCAAAGTCAATGCTGACATTTTTGTCCGCACCCTGCTGCTGCTACTGGTGCTGGCCTTCTTCACCAGTAAGTCGGCCGGGATGGGTGACGACATCCTTGCCGTGAACACGCTGCTTTTCCAGTTCTTTTTCATCTTCTCTTATTTTGCTGACGGTTTCGCCTTTGCAGGTGAAGCACTGACAGGCAAGGCCAAAGGTGCCGGCGACGGGCCTTTGTTGCGCAAAACGGTGAAGCATCTCTTTCGCTGGGGATGGGGCGCTGCCATTGCTTTCTTTCTTCTTTTCATGCTGGGCTTTAACCCATTGCTACGAATGCTGACCGACAGCATTCAACTGATGGAATTGTCACAGCAGTTTCGCTACTGGGTAATTTTATTACCACTGACCAGTTTTGCAGCATTTATCTGGGATGGTGTTTACATCGGTGTAACCGCTTCAAAAGCCATGCGAAACACCATGATTGCAGCGACTTTTCTGATTTTTCTTCCGGCTTACTACCTGAGCCTCCCAATCATCGGCAGCCACAGCCTTTGGCTTTCGCTGCATTTGTTTATGGTCAGCCGGGGCATTTTACTTTGGTGGCTGAAAGAGAAAGCTATTTACATGGAATAATAAAACCAAAGCTTCGGCATCTCTTCCGCCAAACTCCCCCGGGAATTATCAAGTTTCAATTTCATTGTCTTTGCCAAAAGCAAAAAGAATTTCCGCCAAAATATCCCATGACACAAAAACGGCTTTCATACCAGTTCCTGATCCTGCTTTTGCTTACGACATTGCCACTTTACAGGACAGTCTGAACAAAAACAAAGAGGCGGAAATGCGCAACGCCGAGCTTGCACAGGAAAAGAAAAGAACAAAAAGAAAAAGCTGGAACTGGAACATATAATACTGTCGGACAAGCTGGAACACACCAACAAGGAACTGGCTACCCATGTGATGTATCTTTTGAAAAAGAACGAGTTTATCCCGACCATCATCGAGAAGCTGAAAAAAGCACGGCTCGATGCCAAGCCCGAAAACAAAAAGGTGATGGCCAATCTGATCGCCGAATTACAGTCGGATACCGATACAGTCTCGTGGGAAGAGTTTGAAGTCAGGTTCCAGCAGGTACACACCGGATTCTACACCAGACTGAGCAAATGGAGCCACCACCAAAGTGGCGGATATCGAAGAGTGGACCGGCCTGTTTGCCGTGGCTCCGTTGCCGATCATCGAATAGCCAACCCAAAACTCAATCCCACAGAGGCTGTCTGAAAAAGGCAGCCTCTTTTTTTTCCTGAAAACAACAGAGCGGAAGTCTGTCTTTTACAAAGATCGCTCACACACTCCTTTTCGCAAACAACCTGCCGTAAGCCTCATTTTCCTTACCTTTGCCATCCTAAATGAATCAGGAATCTGAAAATGAGTAAAGTTCAATCGCATACAAACAATCCCATTCTAAAAAAACTCAAACTAAGTAAAGCAGAATTACTGAATGACTACCGCATGGCCAACGAAAGCCGTCAGGCAAGCCTGCTGGGCAGGCGCGAAGTACTGACAGGCAAAGCCAAATTCGGCATTTTTGGCGATGGAAAGGAGATCCCCCAACTGGCCATGGCCAGGGTTTTTGAGGACGGTGACTGGCGATCGGGTTACTATCGTGACCAGACTTTCATGCTTGCCGCAGGCATGATGACGCTCGAAGAGATTTTCGCCCAATTGTACGGCGATACCGACCTGAACAACAACCCGGCAAACGGCGGCCGCCTGATGAACAACCATTTTGCCACCCGCAGTCTTGATGAAAAAGGAAACTGGAAAGACCTGACCAAACAAAAAAATTCAGCAGCCGACTCCTCCCCTACGGCCAGCCAGATGCCGCGACTGCTGGGCCTGGCACAAGCATCAACTTTTTACAAAAACGACACTAACCAAAAAGCTTTCAAAAAGTTTTCCAACAAAGGAACCGAAGTGGCTTTCGGTACCATCGGCGATGCCTCGACATCGGAAGGCCACTTTTTTGAAACCATGAACGCCGCCGGCGTGCTTCAGGTTCCACTGGCCATTTCGGTGTGGGACGACGGTTGGGGCATTTCGGTTCCAAACACTTACCAGACCACCAAGGGAAATATCTCTGAGATCCTGAAGGGCTTTGAAAAAACCAAAGAAACAAACGGCATTTACATTTTCAAGGCCTTTGCCTACGATTATCCCGGGCTGCTGGAGATTTACCGAAAAGGAATTGCGCTTTGCCGCAAGGAGCAGGTACCGGTGCTCTTTCACATTCAGGGCTGCACCCAGCCGCAGGGGCATTCCACCTCGGGCTCGCACGAGCGCTACAAAACCGCCGAACAGTTGCAGCATGAAACTGAAATTGATGGCATTGCACGCATGCGAGACTGGATGCTGGAAGAAGACATTGCCACCACAGAGGAACTGGACACCATCGAGGCGGAAGCCGTCAAACGCACCCGGCAGGCAAGAAAAAACGCCTGGAACAATTTTCAGAAACCCATCTTTCAGAAAAGAGCTGAATTTCTCAAACTGGCTGACATCACCACCTGCGACTGTGCCCAGACCACGGCCATCGAAGAAATCAAAAAAGAGTTGTCAGCAATTGGCGAACCTTTGCGGATGGATGTAATGTCGTCGGCAAAAAAAATCTTGCGGCAGGTGTGCAACAGTTGCAGCATGCCCCAAAATTCACTCCGGGTAAACATCGCAAAGTGGCTTGAGAAAGAGCATATTGAGAACGACCGGCGTTACAGCTCGCACCTGTACTGCGAATCGGAGATGCAGGCAGAAAAGGTTGAAATTGTACCGCCTGCCTACACTGACAAACCGGTGCTGTTGCCGGGCAGGGAAATCCTGCGCGATAATTTTGACCATCTTTTTACAAACAATCCCTTAGTGCTTGCTTTTGGCGAAGACGTGGGCAAGATCGGTGGCGTCAACCAAACCTACGAGGGGCTTCAGGAAAAGCACGGCAAACACCGCATTTTCGACACGGGCATCCGCGAAGCCACCATCATCGGCCAGGGCCTGGGCATGGCCATGCGCGGACTGCGGCCCATCGCCGAGATCCAGTACTTCGACTACCTGCTTTATGGTCTTCAGGTGCTGAGCGACGACCTGGCTACCCTGCACTACCGCACGCGCGGCGGACAAAAGGCACCCCTGATCGTGAGCACCCGCGGCCACCGTCTCGAGGGCATCTGGCACTCTGGCTCGCCGTTGAGCATGGTCATCAATTCCATCCGGGGGGTACACGTCGCCGTACCCCGAAACATGACCCAGGCAGCAGGTTTTTATAACACTTATCTCCGGTCGGACCAGCCGGTACTTATCATCGAACCGCTGAACGCATACCGGCTGAGGGAGAAGAAACCGGAAAATATCGGTGAGTTTACCAGCCCCGTGGGCATTCCCGAGGTGCTGGCTGAGGGCTCGGATGTCACACTGGTCACTTACGGATCCTGCGTGCGCATCGCCGAAACGGCCGTCGGGCAATTGAGGGAATTTGACATCCACGTGGAACTCATCGATGTGCAGACCCTCCTCCCCTTCGACCGCAACCACCTGATTTTAGCGTCTTTGAAAAAGACAAACAAAATTATTTTCTTCGACGAAGACGTGCCCGGCGGCGCCACGGCTTTCATGCTTCAAAAAGTTATTGAAGAACAAAAAGGTTATTTTTACCTGGATGCCGAACCGCGCACCCTGACAGCCAAAGCACACCGGGCGGCCTACAGCAGCGACGGCGATTATTTTTCCAACCCCAATGCCGAAGATGTGTTCGACTGCGTTTATAAGCTGATGCACGAATACAATCCCGGCAAGTACCCCAAAATATTTTAAAGCAGATTTTACAGAAATTATGGAACGGTCAATCGATATAAAACTAATCAAAAGAAACATCAAACAAACTGCCATGCGGGAGCTGGTGCTCGAAGTACTCACCCAACAGAAAACCGCAATCAGTCTGCCCGAACTGGAACAGCAATTTGAGAAAGCAGACAAGGCCACCCTGTACCGGACATTGAAAACTTTTGAAGAGCGGAAACTCATCCACAGCATTGACGATGGTTCGGGACCCGTAAAATATGCTTTGTGCCTGGAAGAATGTTGCTGCTCGATTGAAGACCTGCATGTCCACTTCCGTTGCACAAGCTGCAACAAGACCTACTGCCTGCATGAGATTCCCGTGCCGGCCATCACCCTGCCCAAAGACTTTTCGCTGGAAAGCGTGAATATGGTGGTACAGGGGGTTTGTGCCAATTGCAGGTAAGCTCCTGGGAATTCCGGGCTACTTAGCCATGAAGTTAAAATTATCAAAATCAGAAACCGCGTCGGCTTTGGTCCAGAAGCCAGTCTTTCCGGGTTTTGTAAAAGTGTCGTCGGTTTTTTCAAGGTATTTTTTTCCGTTCAGGTAGCAGTTGACTTTGTTGCCTTTCGCGACAACCTTCACCGTAAACCATTTTCCTTCGGGGAGCGTAATGTGCGCTGCTGATGCCAGTTGGATGCGGCGGCCATTTTCCACTTTGTAAAAACGGTAATTGTCCTCCAGTGGGTTGAAACGGACGATGTAATAATTCTTAATGTCAGTGTAACGCCACACCAGTCCGCCACCCTGGTCTTCGCGGCCACTCACCGCGCGGATGTCGACCGACATCACCACATCTTTGGGCGAAGCCTTTTCGTACACTGCCACATTGAAATAGCTGCCCCTGTTTTTTGCCGTTTGGGTGAGCATTTTGTGGTTCCCATCCTGTTTTACCATCCATTTTCCGGTGGCATTGGTCCAGTCCGCCGGCAAAGCGCCGGGCTTGCTGTTGTCGAAATTGATCAGGGTTTCTTCCTGTGCGTTGAGCATGCCTGCCGTTACCATCAAAGCGGCACAGAGCAGGATCAAATGTTTTTTTAAGGTTTTCATTTTTTTAGGTTTTAAAAATCAGTTTAAATTCAATATATTGGAAGGCAAACTTTTCCAAAGTTCGGAATTTTGGAAAAGTTTATTCGTTACTGATAATTTTTTTTGTATTTCATTTTTTCGTTAAAGATCAGGCGCTTCCGGATACGTATGGGCTCCGGAAGGTCGTTTCTGTTTTTTGTTCACCAGCAGGTACAGCCCGGGGATGAGCAGCAGCGACAGGAACATGGAAACGGTCATGCCGCCAATCATGGAGATGGCCAGCGGCTGAAGCATCTCGGAACCTTCGCCCATGGCCAGTGCCAAAGG
>JAJRWG010000116.1 GCA_024276895.1 Bacteroidota bacterium | reverse complement strand
GCATGAACGGCGACCACTACCGGGTGTTTGAGTGGATGAAAAGCTGAAAAGACTTTCCGGCCTCCGAAGAAAAAAGAAGCGTTGAATTTGCAAATCACGAAAGCCAATAATCAAATAAATCACAAATTCTAATCATCAAGATTCAAAGCTGTTTCCATCAGCTAATTCCTATTAAACAATGAATTAAATAGTTAACCATGAAAAAAATCAACCTTACTTTTGCAGCATTTCTGCTGAGCATTTTTACTTTCGCCCAAACCGCCGACCAAAGCGACTGGGTAGCCGGTGTACCCGATGCCTGTACCTCCATCACTGTGGGTAAGCTGGCTTCGGCCGACGGATCGGTCATCACCTCCCACACCGATGACAGCCACCGTACACGCTCGTGGATTGACATCGTTCCGGCCAAAAAACACGAAAAAGGCGAAGTGGTGCCCATGTACAAAAGAGTGAAAAACGACAGCCTGGCCATGCCCGCCTACGCCCATGTGCGCATCGGCGAAATTCCGCAGGTGGCTGAAACTTACGGTTACATCAACACAGCCTACCCCAGTCTGAACACCAAACAATTGGGCATAGGCGAGTCCACTTTCGGCGGGCGTAAAGAACTGCAAAGCGATGCCGGGCTCATCGACTGCCAGCGCCTGTGCCGGCTGATGCTGGAACGCGAAACCACTGCCCGGGGCGCCATCCGCCTGGCAGGTGAACTGCTTGCAAAGTACGGTTGGAACGACTACGGCGAAGCCCTCACCATCGCCGACAAAAACGAAGTTTGGCACTTCGAGGTTGTGGGACCGGGCAAGGGTAAGGTGGGCGCCGTGTGGGCAGCCCAGCGCGTACCCGACGACCACATTTCGGTCAACGCCAACGCCAGCACCATCAAAGAAATCGACCTGGACAATCCGGACTACTTCATGGCTTCGGAAAACGTTTTTCAGATTGCCTTCGAAAACGGCTGGTTCGATCCGGATAAGGAAACCTTCCGGTTTTGTTATGCCTACGCACCCCACAGCCGCGGCTCGCTGGCCTCGCGCCGGAGGGAGTGGCGGGTGTTCGACCTGCTGGCACCTTCGCTGGGACTGGACCCCAATGCCGAAAATTATCCCTTTTCCGTTAAACCCGACACCCTGGTCACACTCGAAAAATTGATGTCGGTCTTCAAGGATTATTACGAAGGAACACCTTTCGACATGCGCAAAACACTGACGGTCACCGACGACAGCGGAAAGACTGTGATCTCTCCCCTGGCTTCACCCCACATGCCTTACGATGCAAACAAACTGTTCAAGATCAACGGCGGCTGGGGATGGCTGGGTGAACGCACCATCGCCCGCTGGTACACCATGTATGCTACCATCATCCAGTTGCGCAACTGGCTGCCCGACGAGATCGGCGGTGTGGAATGGCTGGCCATGGACAACGTGGCCTCGTCGGTTTACGTACCCATTTACGGCTCGGTAACCGACCTGGCTCCCCAGTACAAAACGCCGGGACGGGTCAACGGCTACACCCTGGAGTCAGCCTGGTGGATTTTCAACCGGCTGGGAACACTTACCTCCCAGCGCTGGGGCGACATGCACAAGGATGTGGATGCCGTCTGGGGACCCTGGCAACGTTCACTGCTCGACAACCAAAAAGAAATTGAAGCGGAAGCATTGAAGCTGTACAAGAAAAAGAACCCGGCCAAGACCATCGAATTCCTGACCAATTACTCCGGGGAGCAGGGCGAAAAAACCATGAAAGAAGCCATCCGACTGGGCGATTTCCTGTGGACCAAATACGACGAGAAGTTTTAAAAAATCTGCTGGTATTCCGACAATGGTGACTCCTGGCAACGTCTTGTTCCGGAGTTCCTGTTGTTCCGCTTACATTGGAATTCGAAGCTCGAAACAGGTCATGCTAACCACATAGATTTGTAAGCTCGACAAATTCCGGCACACCCAGTTGTTCGGCGCGTTTATCGAAAAGGGGGTGACTGACGGTTTTTTCTTTCAACACGGGTCGAAGGGCATTGCGCAGGGTTTTCCGCCGCAAATTAAAAGCCGTTTTTACTACGGTGAAAAACTGTTTCTCGTCGCAAGCGAGTTTCCGGGTGCTGTTCCGCCTCAGGCGAATGACCGCAGATTTGACCTTTGGAGGCGGAAAAAAAACGTTTTCGGACACAGTGAAACAGTACTCAATGTCGAACCAGGCCTGGAGCAGGACGCTGAGAATGCCGTAGGTTTTGCTGCCGGGCGGGGCAGCAATCCGCTCAGCCACTTCCTTCTGAACCATGCCCACCACTTCGGTAACAAGGTCCCGGTAATCAAGTACTTTGAAAAAAATCTGGCTGGAGATGTTGTAGGGAAAATTGCCGATCAGTGCAAAAGGTTCGGTGCTGATCTGTGTGAGGTCAAAATGGAGAAAATCAACCTGGATTACAGTCAGTCGCTGGTCAGCAAAGTGATGGTTGAGGTATTCCACCGATTCGCTGTCCACTTCGATGAGTGTCAGTTTTTGGATGGATTGATTTTGCAGCAGCGGTTTTGTCAGGACACCCGTTCCGGGGCCCAGTTCACAGACCGTGGACCAGGTGTTGCCCAGGCAGCCGGCAATCTTTCCCGCGATGTTTTGGTCAGTCAGAAAGTGTTGCCCCAAGTGTTTTTTCGGTTTTACCATCTTACTTTTTGTTCTTCCCGTTTTCTTCCCCTTCCCTCAGCTTCCTGTAATTTATCCTGGCCTGTCCGGCATAAATACTTTCGGGGTAATCCCGCATCAATTTCATGTACAAATCCATGGCCTTGAGTTTATCATCCAGGTAAAGCCGGTAGATTTCAGCCCGTTTGAAAACGGCATTGTCGGCTTTAATGCTTTCGGGGAAACTGCCTGCCAGTTGTTTGTAGATGCTGTCGGCTTCGGGAAACCGCTGCATTTTCACCAGCAGATTGGCTTTTTTGTAAAGCAGGTACTGGTAGCCGTTCGTCCCCAGCCCCTGCTTTTCCATCCGGTTCAACTGAATGAGTGCCGAGTCGTTCTTATTTTGGTATATCAGTAAATCGGCCTTTCCAAAACTGCGCAGGCTTAGTCCCAGGGTGTCTTCCTCCTGGATGTCGCCGATGAAAATGGACAGTTCCATGGCATCGTTGGCAATAAGTTTGGAGGTGGCCGAACGTAATATGTCGAGTTTGGTCTGAGCCCACTGAAACTCACCCATAAAATAAAACAATTTGGCGTTCATGAATTTGGCTTCGTGCCCGATGGGTTCGTTTTTCAGATCAGCCTCAATTTGCGAATAGTACAGGCTGGCATCCCAAACCTTGTTTTCAAGCAGTAAAATGTTGGCCAGTTCCAGCTTTAGCGCTGCTTTCTCCGCCGGGCGCACTTGCGAAATCTGCAGGGCCTGTTCAAGCAATTGGACTGCTTCGCGGTCATTGTCCAGCTTAAAGGCCATGACGTGTGCCAGATTCCGTGCAATGCCCGTACTTTGCCTGTTCAATCCGATTTCTGCCAGGGCACCCCTGCCTGTTTTTTCCAGTTCGAGGTAGGTTTCCCGGTCTGCCTCTGCATTTTCCTCGGCCGCCCTGACCAGTGCATTGAAATAACCCGTGTAACTTTCAAAATAGTAAGGGGTGTTATTTTTTTTGTCTTTAACGTACCCGTAAGCCCTCGCGGCAATTTCAAAATCGCGGTTGGCCATGGCAATTTCGGCAACTTCGAGCATGCTGTCTTCGTAACCGCCAAAACGTTTGTCAATCGCACGTGCCTGGCGGAAAGCCATCAGGAAGTTTTTCGTTTGAATGGAATACCACAATAGCATCTCGGCATAGACCGGATTTTGAGGATATTTCTGCGCCTTTTCAAAAAGTTTCTTCTTTAAAATGAGTGTCAGGTTGTCGTCCACGTCATGCCGCAGGAGGCTTTGCAGACGGTTGCGGATACGCTGCAATTCGTGGGGGTTTTCTCCCAGATAATCCAGGTACGCATCAAACATTTTATCGTAATCGCCGCTGTACTGGTACACGTTGGCCATTTCCAGGGCGTAAGGGTACTGGTTGCCCGGCATCGTCTTTGCCTTTTGAAAAACCTGCAGGGCCTCCTGATAAAAGCCTTTCGACTGCAATGCATTGGCAAGCTGGATGACCCGGTTGCGGTTGTTGGGCAATTGATCAATCAGGTCCGAGATGATCCGTTTCGCTTTCCTTTCGTTCCCCGTCAACTTCAGGACATAAGCATGGTCAATGATGTAACGTGTTTTATTGGTTGCTGTTTTGATCTGTTTTTTCACCACTTTTTCGGCATGCTTGTATTCTTTCAGCGCCAGCAGCGAGTTGAACAAATAGGTGTAATAGAACTGGCTGGGCGACTTATCGTAAAGCTGTTCAAACAGTTCGGCTGCCTTTTGGTACTCCTTGTTGCGGTAGTAACTCATGGCCAGCTTTTCTTTGGAGGACTTCTGTTTTTGCTGTGGTTTGGGCTTTAGGTTGATGAGCTGGTTGTTTTGTGAAAACGCAGGCCGACACAGGCTGAGGGAGCCCAGCAACAGAAAAACAATAAGATATGCCGCTTTGGTCGTTTTCATTTTTCAGGGGGATGGGCGTTAAGCCTTTTGGTCGTCAATTCTGGCGAAGCCGGTGTAGCGGTGCAGGGCCGAGGGGATGGAAATGCCTTTTTCATCCTGATTGTTCTCCAGCAAGGCCGCAACCACCCTGGGTAGTGCAAGGGCACTGCCGTTAAGGGTATGCGCGAGCTGTGGTTTGCCGCTTTCTCCCTTAAACCGCAGCTTCATCCGGTTTGCCTGGAAGGTCTCGAAGTTGGAAACGGAACTGACTTCAAGCCACCGTTTCTGGGCTGCCGAATATACCTCAAAATCGTAAGTCAGTGCCGAGGTAAAACTCAGGTCGCCGCCGCACAGCCTTAAAATCCGGAAAGGCAATTCAAGTTTCCTGAGCAGGCCGGCAATGTAATTTTTCATTGTTTCAAGCGTTTGGTACGACCTGCCGGGGTGTTCGATCTGAACAATCTCCACCTTGTCAAACTGGTGGAGGCGGTTTAGTCCGCGGACATCCTTGCCGTAAGAACCAGCTTCGCGACGGAAACAACTGGAATAAGCCACGTTTTTAACGGGCAGGTCCGTTTCTTTAAGGATGACATTGCGATAAATGTTAGTGATTGGCACCTCTGCCGTGGGGATCAGGTACAATTTGTCTTCACCCACAAAATACATTTGTCCTTCCTTGTCGGGAAGCTGGCCGGTGCCAAAGCCCGACGCCTCGTTGATGAGCAGCGGTGGCTGGTACTCCAGGTAGCCCGCATCGAGGGCTTCATCCAGAAAAAAGTTGATCAGAGCGCGTTGCAGGCGCGCGCCTTGTCCGCGGTAAAAAGGAAACCCGGCGCCGGTGACTTTGCTGCCGAGCTCAAAATCGATGATCCGGTACCGGGAAGCCAGTTCCCAGTGCGGGAGTACGTTGTCAGTAAGTTGGGGGAAACTGCCTTCCTCGTGAATGATTTCGTTATCGGCGTCGGAATTGCCCGGGGGAACACTTTCGTGAGGGATATTGGGCAACTCAACAAGTTTTTCGTTCAGTTGTGCGATGGTTTCGTTCAGTTGCTTTTCCCTTTCTTTGGCATCCTGCTTCAATCTTGCGGATTCGGTTTTGGCCTCTCCGGCTTCTTCGCGACAGCCGGCCTTGTACAACTGTCCGATTTCTTTTGCCAGACGGTTTGCCTGAGCGAGTAAGTCGTCCAGTTCTTTTTGGGTGCTTTTCCTTGCCTGGTCGAGGCTGATGATCTCATCAACCAATTCGGAAGCATCGAAGTTTTTAACAGCCAGCCGCCGGATGGCCAGGTCGCGATTTTGACGTAAAAAATCAAGTTGAAGCATGGGTGAAAATTTTGGCAAATTTACTTTTTTTAAGGCAATGAAAGGCGAAGAAATTAAAAGGGCTGAGCATGGAGCCTGGCCCGCTAAGCAGCCCTGCCGGCCCCGCCTGCAAAAGTATAGCGGCGGACAGGCAGGCAGGCATTTAGCGGGTCGGGGAATCGTAGAAAAATCTGAGAAGTTCTGAAAAATACTACTGAACCTCTCCGGCTGTTAGCCGTGCAAAAGTCTCATCGCACTAAACCTGAAAGCAGGAAAAAAGCCTGTTGTCCCGAACATAGAACAACAGGTCTTTCGCTTTTACAGCTTCGGGATCCTTCCCGGTGTATGCGGTGCACCCAGCTTGTCGAGCCCGGTTTCCAGCTCTTTGAGTTGTCCGTCGATACCCTGAAGTTTATCAAGCACACCCGGCAATTCCTCCATCAAAATGTCGTAATTCATTTGCTGGGTAGCCGTCGGCCCGGCGCTTGATTGCCACGAAGCCCAGGTGATGGCGGCAAAGCGGTTGCTCAGCGGCATGGGCTCCGGAGGTACTTCTTCCCAACTGGCTTTGGCCGGTGTGCCATCAAACCTGAATTTTAGGTCTTCCAGTTCTTTTTTGATTTGCTGCGCCTTGTTTTTCATTTCCAGCGTGGCACCTGAAGTTTGTTGTAAAGCCTGCTGCACATAGGCTGTGCGTTTCTGAAGTTCATCCCTGAAATCATCACTTGCATCCATCACGCGCCATAACTCGGCCACCTCTTTGTAAAACGCATCCAGCACCTGACGGTCGCTGGCCGGCAAAGTGGTGTTGTTGAGGACTTTGGTCTCAAAGTTAACAGGCCCGGCCAGGGGTGTGATTTCGCCGTTATGAAACATGCCGATCTCCACACTGTAGGTTCCGGGGATAGCAGGCAGTCCGCTGCCGCCGTCGTTTTTCGGGTCGAACTTGCCGTTCTTCAAACTCACCGAACCCGGGCTTTTGTACCTCATGTTCCACGCGGTACGTTGGATGCCTTTGGAAGCGCTTTTGTACAGCGTACGCACGACGGCCCCGTCCCGGTTCTTAATGGTGAAAATCAGGTAAGGGCCGGTTTCTTTCTTTTCTTTGTCGAGTTGTTCTTTGGTGGGCTGCGGGATGGGCTCGCCTTTTTTGAAAAGTTCTTTTTCCTTTTTCAGCCGTTGCGATTTCAGGCTTTTGGGGACCTCTTTCACGTAGTAGGTAAAGGTTGCTCCGAAAGGCGGGTTCTTGGCCTGGTACACCGCCGATCCCTGTCCGTAGCGGCTGCCGCGCTGCACGTACATCCAGGCATCGCGCACGGGAAACAGCAGTCCGGCAGTGTCTTCCAGCTTTTGTGCCGTCACTTCCCGCAAGGGAGAATAATCATCGAGGATGTAAAATCCCCTGCCGAAGGTGGCGATGGCCAGGTCGTTTTCGCGCTTTTGGATGGCGATGTCCCTCACGGGGATGTCGGGCAGTCCGTTGGCCAGCTTGACCCAGGTGCTGCCGCCGTCAACGGAAAAGAAGAAACTGAATTCCGTGCCGACAAACAAAAGGTCTTTGTTGACGAAATCCTGAACAATGGTGTGGACGCTGCCGTTTTCCGGCAGGTCGGATGCAATGGAAATCCAGGTTTTACCCTTGTCGCTGCTCTTGAGCAGGTAGGGTTTGAAGTCGTCGCTTTTGGTGTTGTTAAAGGAGGCGAAGACCACGTTTTCGTCAAAAGGCGAAGGAAAAATATCGCTGACGTAGGTGTATTCGGGCACGCCCGGGAAAGAGGAGATCTTCGACCAGCTTTTCCCGCCGTCTTCACTCACGCGGATGAGGCCGTCGTCGGTTCCGGCGAACAGCAGCCCTTCTTTGACGGGAGATTCGCACAGCGCCACGATGGTTCCCCATTGCGAGGTTGAAACGTCTTTGGCCACCGCGTCGGCAGGCCAGTACTTGCCCATCATTTGGAATTGGTTACGGTCTTCGTTACGGGTCAGGTCGTCGCTGAGGACTTCCCAGGTGTTGCCGCGGTCGTCGCTGCGGAAAACCTTGTTGGCGGCAATGTACAACCGTGTGGGTGAGTGGGGACTGATGAAAAAAGGTGTGTCCCAGTTCCAGCGGTAAGTGAGTTCGTCTTTGCGGGGTGTGGGCTTGATCTTGAGCCTTTCGCCCGATTTACGGTCGAAACGGTAAATGTTGCCGTACTGGTAAGCCGAGTACACAATGTCCGGGCGTCCGGGCTCGCTGGCCTGCCAGAAACCGTCGCCGCCCAGGGTGACCACCCACTCGTCGCTGGTGACACCTCCGGATTTGGTGTTGCGCGAAGGGCCGCCCATGCTGTTGTTGTCCTGGGTGCCGCCGTAAACCCAGTAGAAAGGTTCGGTGTCGTCCACCATCACACGGTAGTACTGGGTGACGGGCAGGGTGGTTTTAAAGAGATAGGTTTTGCCGCCGTCCCAGCTTTCGTAAATGCCGCCGTCGCCGCCGATGATAAAATGTCCTTCGTTAACGGGGTCGAGCCAAAGGGCATGGTCGTCCACGTGGCGTTTGTTGTTGCCCAGGTTTTTCCAGGTTTTGCCGCCGTCGGTGGATTTTTTGGTCCAGGTGTCGGGGGCGTAAATCAGGTCGGGATTGTGGGGGTCGCACACCAGCTCGCTGTAGTACTGCCCGCTGCTGTAGTATTTGTTCATCTTGCTGAACGATGCCCCGCGGTCAGTGGAACGGAAAACGCCGCCCTTGTCGTTGGAGGCTTCAAACATCACGTAAACAATGTCGGGATCGGCGGGGGAAACGACGATTTCCATGCCGCCTTTGTCCACGCCGGGGATGCCGTTGGTGAGCTTGTCCCAGCTTTTGCCGCCGTCGGTGGACTTGTAGAAAGCCGATTCGGGGCCGCCGCCGATCTTGCCGAACTGGCGCCTGCGCCTTTGTTCCGCTCCGGCGTAAATCACGTCGGGGTTACCGGGCTCGAAGGCGATGTTGGCCACGCCGGTGTTTTCGCTGATTTCCAGTACTTTTTCCCAGGTTTTTCCCCCGTCGGTGGTTTTGTAGAGTCCACGGTCGCCGCCGGGTCCCCAGGCGGAACCTTCGCAGGCCACGTACACCACATCGGAGTTACGCGGATCGATGAGGATTTCCCCGATCTGTCGCGACTCCTTGAGTCCCATGTTCTTCCACGACTTTCCGCCGTCGGTGGTTTTGTACACCCCGTTGCCGTAACCCAGCGCACGCTGGTGGTTGTTTTCGCCGGTGCCCGCCCACAACACATTGGGGTTGTTGGGGTCCATGGCCAGACAGCCGATGGAATAAACGCGGTAGTTATCGAAAACGGGCTTGAAAGTGATGCCGTTGTTGGTGGTTTTCCAGATGTGACCCGAGGCCACGGCCACGTAGTAAGTGGCAAAGTTGTCAGGGTCTACGGCAAAGTCGGCGATACGCCCCGAGGCAAAGGCCGGCCCGATGCTGCGCCACTTCAATCCGCTGAAAACGGATGATTTCAGGGTGTCGGCTGACGCCGTTTCTTTTTTCTTTTTGGCCTGGACGGGAACGAACAGCCATACCAAAGCCATAACCAGCACGGCTTTCAGGAGGAGGGTATTTTTCATTTTTGTGAAGTTTGATTTTTATATAAAAATGAGTGGGTAAAAATAAGGAAAAGAAAGGAATGGGGTTGCTGATTTGAAAATGGGAGTCGGAAGTCGGGAGGCCGAAGCTGGAAATCGGTAAGCTGGAAAAACCATCCATTCTCAAATGAGCGTTCCCGGTTCTCCCCTTTGGGGAGTTGCCCGCAGGGCAGAGGGGTTTGGAGCCCGAATCCGGAAGCAGTCCGGTCTTCTGGCTACTGTTGTATGTTTTGACTGTTCTTGGACAATCATCTTTCAGTGGCCTGACGACATTAACGCGAAATCCCCTCCCCATACCTGAAACAACGCACCAGGTGGTCGTTGACCATGCCCGCGGCCTGCATGAATGCGTAGCAGATGGTGGTTCCCACAAACTTGAATCCGCGTGCCTTTAAGGCTTTGCTCATGGCATCGGATTCGGGGGTGCTGACGGGGACTTCGTCACTTGTTTTCCAGTGATTGACTTTTGGCCTGCCACCCGTGAACTGCCAGATGAAGGCGTCAAAACTGCCGTATTCCTTGCGGATTTTCAAAAAAGCCTGTGCATTGGTCACCGTCGCCCGGATTTTCAGCCGGTTGCGGATGATGCCTTTGTTTTGCAGGAGTTCTGCAATCTTGTCTTCGCCGTAGCGGGCTATTTTTTCGGGATCGAAGTTGTCGAAAGCCTCGCGGAAGTTTTCCCGTTTGTTGAGGATGGTACTCCAGCTCAGTCCGGCCTGAAAGGTGTCAAGGACGATGAATTCAAACAGCTTGCGGTCGTCGTGCAGGGGAACACCCCATTCCTCGTCGTGGTACTTTTCGTCTAAGGCTTTGCCGGCAGGCCAGGGGCAGCGGATCGGTTTCATTTTGCAAGCGATATTAATTCCTCATCAATCCGGTCTTTCAAAAATATTTTGATAAGTGACTGGTAGGGCACATCTCTTTTGTGTGCAATCAGTTTGAGCTGCTCCAGAATAAATTCGGGCAAGCGCAGCGAAATGGTTTTGGGCGTTGGTTTCAGATTGGGAAAAATTACTTTCTCCGACTTTTTCCAGTCAATAAATTCTGTGGAATCCTTTTCCGCCCAAAAAATTCGCTCCTCTTCTTCGTTTTTAAACTTCGGTATCTTATTTTTCCTGCTCATGATAGATTTTCCTTTTTTTTATGCCCTTACTGCTGTCACTTAAACAACGCATCAATCTGTTTCAGCTCTTCATGTGTCAGGCTTTTACCGTCGCCCAGGATACCGGTAATGAACGTCAGTTTGGCGGAGGCTTCAAACACTTCCAGCCGGTCGAAGGCCTGCAACAGTGATTTTCCCATGGCCAGCACGCCGTGGTTTTGCATCAGGACAATGTTGGCCTTTTGTGCAGCCAGAGCCACCACTTTGGCCAGGGCTTGGGTGCCCATGAGGCGGTAGGCGGCAAAGGCGGGTTCGCTGCAAACGGCACGGGCTTCACCCATCAGATTGCAGTTCACCGTTTTTCCGCTGATGCCGAAAGCCGTGGCAAAAACCGGATGGGCGTGGACGATGGCCTGCACGTCCGGCCTTGTTTTGTAAACAGACAGGTGCATCCCAGTTTCCATGCTTACCTTGAAGCCGGGTTCCAGGCTGTTGCCGGCGGCGTCAACCAGGCCGACGTCTTCGGAACGCATGCGTCCTTTGTCGGTTTGTGAAGCGGTCACCAAAAACAGATTTTCCCCAACCCGCAGGCTGATGTTCCCGCCCGAGGTGGTGGTCAGCCCCCGGTCGTACAGCCGCCGCATGAAACTGGCGATTTCTTCCTGTTGTTGCAAAAATTCCATTTTAGGTGTGGCTTTCGTCAAACAGTTTTTTAATGGCCTGGTGATGGGCTTTGATGATGCCTTTTTCGGTGATGATGCCCTCGATGTATTTGGCGGGTGTCACGTCGAAAGCCGGGTTGTAGGCTTTGGAGCCGGGCGAAGCCGCCAGCACTTTGATCTTGTTCCCGTTGGCATCGATGCCCGTCTGGTAAAGCACTTCGTCGGGATCGCGCTCTTCCAGGGGGATTTCTTTGCCGGTTTTGCATTCCGGGTCGAAGGTGGAGGTTGGCGCAGCTACGTAGAAGGGCACGCCGTAGGTAAACGCCACGATGGCTTTTTCGAGGGTACCGATTTTGTTGGCCACGTCGCCGTTGGCGGCAATGCGGTCGGCGCCCACGATCACCAGGTCGATTTTACCCTGTGCCATCAGTGTGGCCGCCGCGTTGTCGGGGACAATGAGGTGGGGCACACCGTCGTTGAAGAGTTCCCATGCCGTGAGCCGGGCGCCCTGGCTGCGGGGACGGGTTTCATCCACGTAAACAAAAACATCCTTGCCCTGGCGTTTGGCCAGGTAAATGGGTGCCAGTGCCGTGCCGTAGTCCACGAATGCCAGCCAGCCGGCATTGCAGTGGGTGAGGATGTTGGCGGACTTCTTCAGGAGGGTGTTGCCGTACTCACCGATCTTTTTGGAGTCCTCGGCATCCTTGGCAGCAACCCGCTGTGCTTCGATTTTGGCGTTCTCGGGCGAGATCAACCCCGCCTGGTAAACCCTTTCCACGGCATAAAAAAGATTCTTGGCCGTAGGCCTGGTGTGCTCGATGTCCTGCCGCGCTTCGCGGATGGCGATGGCCCGGGTCTTGCTGTTGGACAGCAAAAAAGCCTGTGCCATGGCGTAGCCCGCCGCCGCACCGATGGCTCCCGCACCCCTGACCGTCATGTCGGTGATGGCCATGCAGGTGTCCCAGTAGGTTTTGCATTCGTGGATGACAAATTCAAAAGGCAACAGGTTTTGCTGGATCATCAAAACGGAGGTGCCTTCCATCCAGACGGTTTGATATGATTTATCGTTGACGAGCATTTTGGGGTGGTTAACTGGTTAATTGGTCATTGGTTAATTGGATATTGGTTAATTGGGCGTTAGTCATTGGTTTGGAGTGCTTTCAGGGCGATCCAGGTCATCAATCCGGTGCCGGTTTCGATGCTTGTTTCGTCCACATCGAAGGTGGCGGCATGCAGGTTGGCGGTGATGCCTTTGGATTTGTTCCCCGTTCCCAGCCGGTAAAAACAGGCCGGGACAAGTTTTGCATACCGGGCAAAGTCCTCCACCGTCATGCGGATGTCCAGTTCTTTCACATTTTCTTTGCCGAGGTAGTCTTCCGCTGCACTGCGGGCAAGCGCCGTGGCTTTGGGATTATTAACAAGCGCGGGGTAGCCCTTGCGGATTTGCACCTCGCAGTGCAGTCCGAAGCCGGTTGCCACGCTTCGGGCAGTGCTGCGGATAAGACTATGGGCTTCTTCTCTCCACTTTTCATCGAAGGTGCGGAAGGTGCCGCGCAGCAACACTTCCGAAGGAATGACGTTGTAAGTGCCATCTGCGACAAACCGGCCAAAAGCCAATACGGACGGGATGTGCCCGGGTTTGTTTGCGTTGATGTTCTCTTCCAGGGCAAGCAGGACTCTGGCAGCGGCGAGTACGGTTTCGTCACGCCGGGCAGGGATGGCGGCATGCCCTCCCCTGCCTTTAACCAGCAGTGTCACCTCGTCAGAGGAAGCCATGTAAGCTCCGCTGCGGAAACCCGCCTGTCCGGCTTCCAACTCGGGGTAAACGTGCTGGGCAAAGATCAATTCGGGTGCCGGATTTTCAAGTACCCCTTCGGCGATCATTTTTTCCGCACCGCCGGGAAGCGTTTCTTC
>JAJRWG010000006.1 GCA_024276895.1 Bacteroidota bacterium | reverse complement strand
TTAGAAAAGGCAGAGAAACAAAAAAGTAAAGCGAGCAAAGTTTTTAGTGGTCGGCTAAACATCTTAACTCTTAGAGATGTAAGAGTACAAATGTAGAAAAAAACATATTAAAGATACAATTATTTGCTAATTTTTAACATTTCCAGCCATGCCGACACAAAAATCCATGCTGTTAAGGAGGTCAGCGTAAAGCCATTTTGAGGTAATGACCCGTATGTGAATCTTTGCAACTGATCAGGTCTTCGGGCAGGCCCGCAAAAACAAGCTCACCGCCCTGTTCGCCGCCTTCAGGACCCAGGTCAGTGATCCAGTCTGCCGACTTGACGATCTCCAGGTTGTGTTCAATCACAACAATGGAATGTCCTTTTTCGATCAATGCATTCAGCGCGTGCAACAGCTTGCTGATGTCGTGAATATGCAGTCCCGTAGTGGGTTCGTCAAAAATGAAAAGCGTGGGGTCGTTACCGGCTCCTTTCGAAAGGAAGAAAGCCAGTTTCACCCTTTGTGCTTCGCCGCCACTCAGTGTGTTGGAAGGTTGACCGAGGCGGAGGTAGCCCAGTCCGACTTCTTCGAGCGGTTGTATTTTTTCAACGATTTTCTTTTCCGCGGTTCCGGATTTATCTTCCCCAAAAAACGAGAGCGCCTGGCTGACCGTCAGCTCAAGAATGTCGGCGATATTTTTGTCTTTGTATTTAATTTCCAGCACCTCTTCTTTAAAGCGCTTTCCGCCGCAGGCGTCACAAGTCAGGTGGATGTCGGCCATGAATTGCATTTCAACCTTAATTTCGCCTTCACCCTCACATTTTTCGCAGCGTCCGCCCGGGATGTTGAATGAAAAATATCCGGGTTTCAGGTTGCGCAATTTGGCCAGTGCCTGTCTGGAAAACAGTTGCCTGATCTCGTCGTAGGCTTTCAGGTAGGTGACCGGGTTTGAGCGCGATGACCTGCCGATGGGATTCTGATCGATGTATTCCACTGATGAAATCCGGTGTACGTCGCCCGTAAGCACACCATCCGCCGGGCCGTTACCTCCGTAGTCCTGCAATTGCCGTTTCAGGGACGGAAACAGGATGTCCCTCACCAGGGTTGATTTTCCTGATCAGCTCACGCCTGTGATCACGTGCAATATATTGAGCGGGAATTTGACATCAATATTGCGCAGGTTGTTGGCATCGGCGCCTTTTACTTCAATAAAGTCACGCCAGTTCCGGCGGTGCTCCGGCAAAGGGATTTGCTTCCAGTGGTTAAGATAAAGAGCGGTGTAGCTTTTGTCGGTCTGGCGCAATTGCTCAAAACTGCCCTGAAACACCAATTCGCCGCCGTGCTCGCCCGCTTCGGGACCGATCTCAATGATTTCGTCAGCCTGCCGGATAATGGCTTCTTCGTGTTCAACAACGATGACGGTGTTGCCCAGATCGCGCAGTTTCTTCAATACTTTGACCAGCCTGCCCGTGTCGCGCGGGTGAAGTCCGATGCTGGGCTCGTCGAGGATGTACATGGAACCCACCAGGCTGCTGCCCAGCGAAGTAGCCAGGTTGATGCGCTGCGACTCGCCGCCGGACAGGGAGTTGGACAGACGGTTCAGTGTCAGGTAGCCCAGGCCCACATCGTTGAGGAACTGCAAGCGGTTGGTGATCTCAATTAAAAGCCGTCTGGCAATTTCAAGCTCATGCTCATCAAGCCGGATCGTGTTGAAAAACTCCAGGGCTTCATCCAATTGCATTTTCACGATCTCCGAGATGGTTTTTCCCGCTACCTTTACGTAATTGGTGTCTTTGCGCAAGCGTGTCCCTTTACATTCCGGACACTCGGTTTTCCCGCGGTAGCGCGAGTACAAAACCCGGTATTGTATTTTGTAACTCTGTTCTTCCACAAACCGGAAGAAGGCATTAATACCTTCAAAAAACTCGTTGCCATTCCAGAGCATTTAGCGCTGCTCGTCGCTAAGTTCGTTGTAAGGCTTGTGAATGGGGAAGTCGAACAGATAAGCGTTGTTGATCAATTGGTTTTTCCACTCGCTCATTTTCTCACCTCTCCAGCAAACGACCGCCCCATCGTAAACCGACAGGTTTTTGTTGGGGACAACCAGTTCTTCGCTGATGCCGATGATGCTGCCGAAGCCTTCGCAGGTTTTGCATGCCCCAAAAGGGTTGTTAAAAGTGAACATGTTTACCGAGGGTTCGGTAAAGCGGATACCATCCAACTCAAACTGGTTCGAGAACTCAACAAGCTGTTCTTTTTCCTTCACCCGATAGTGCAGCAGGCATTTGCCTTTCCCTTCGTAAAACGCAATTTGTGCCGAGTCGGCTATCCTTGCCGGCAAATCCGGATCTTCTGTTGCGGCTTTGACCCGGTCAACAACCAGGAAACAATCTTTCGGACGGGTACGGCCGTCAATTTCTTTCAGGGCATCTTCGATACGCATGATCCGGCCCTGCCGCATGATGCGGCTGAAACCCTGTTGCATGAGCACCTGTAATTGTTGATCCAGTTTTCTGTCGCCGTTCAGCAGCAGTGGTGCGCAAATCAACACATCGGTACCCCGTTCTAATGCCAGGATATGGTCGGTTATATCGGTTTCGCGGTGCCGTTTGACCAGCCTTCCCGAAACCGGGGAATAGGTTTTTCCGATGCGGGCAAAAAGTAATTTAATGTACTCGTACACTTCGGTTGAAGAGCCAACGGTTGAGCGCGGGTTCCTGGTTTTAACTTTTTGTTCGATGGCGATGGCCGGCGAAATGCCGTGAATGGCGTCCACATCAGGTTTATCCATGCGTCCCAGAAACTGCCTGGCATAAGCGCTGAGACTTTCCACGTACCTGCGCTGGCCGTCGGCATACAGGGTGTCGAAAGCCAGTGAAGACTTACCCGATCCCGACAGTCCAGTGATGACAACCAGCTTGTTGCGAGGAATTGAAACACTTAGCCCCTTCAGGTTGTTGACACGCGAATTGACCACTGTAATCGGCTTTTCCGCACCTGATTTAGAAGGGTTGTTTTGCATTGAAAAATAAATTGGGCACAAAATTAGAATTTTATTTGGTGGTTTAATTTTAATAACTATATTTGCATTACAAATTAAGTTAATCACTCACCAATAATAATAGGAGGACGCTTATCGGTTAAACTTATACCTTTTTGTTTTATAGCAATCAAAATTGGTAATATGAGTTTTGCATCGAGCGAGCAATTGCTGATCAGAAATTATCTGCAAGGCGACCACTCCAGTCTTCAAACACTTATTGAACGTCACCAGAACAGGTTGTATTCGTATATTTTCCTTTTGGTGAAGGATAAACAACTGGCTGACGATATTTTTCAGGACACCTTTGTCAAGGTCA
Source organism: Bacteroidota bacterium (assembly GCA_024276895.1). Taxonomy (GTDB): domain Bacteria; phylum Bacteroidota; class Bacteroidia; order Bacteroidales; family F082; genus B6-G9. The sequence goes on along the minus strand of JAJRWG010000006.1, from coordinate 6,127 downwards.
TCAACACCCTGAAACTTGGTAAATACAAAGATGAGGGAAAATTCATCCAGTGGGTGATGCGCATTGCACACAACCTGGTGATCGACCATTTCAGGAAGTCGAAAAAGATACCTTATGCTGAAAGCCCGAATGCAGGTTTTGATGTGTTCGACACTATCCAACTCACTGATCCGTCCATCGAAGAGCAACTGGTGATGAAACAAATTTATGCTGACGTAAAAGACCTGCTGCAGCATCTCCCCGACGAGCAGAAAGAGGTCATTCAGTTGCGCTGCTACTCCGGGCTCAGTTTTAAAGACATTGCCGAGCATACGGAGGTGAGCATCAATACGGCACTCGGACGTATGCGTTATGCCCTGATCAATCTGCGGAAACTCATTGATGAAAAAAAATTAATATTGACAAATTAAGCAGTCCGTCCGCTTCCAGTTTATACATTTACAGTACTTTACGGCCTTCCTGTTGACGCAGGACGTTTTGTCTGTAAAATATTTTTCACACCTTTTAAAATAATATCATTTTCCGTCCGTTTATTGATTACATTAATTAATCGATAAATGTGCCTATGATAAATTATTTTACCCCAGAAGAAACCCGGGATTTTCCCAAAAGCAAAAAGAACCAGGAAGGGCAGGTTTTTAATCACCGCGGGCCGTCGTCGCTGGCACTTCAGTTCGTTTTCGGTTACGCTGCCGCCCTCAACATCGTTAAAACAAAAAGCTTGGGAAATTTAAAACTCCTGGTAAACTGATTAAAAAAATCAGCAGAAAAGCCCCGTACTTCCGGGGCTTTTTTTCATTTTTGCACAAACTGAATCATGACCAAAAAAGAACGCTTCAACAAGGTGATCGCCTGGTTTCAGGAAAACCGTCCCATTGCCGAAACCGAACTCTCTTACCGTGATCCTTATGAGTTGCTGGTGGCAGTCATTCTTTCGGCACAGTGCACCGACAAAAGGGTGAACATCATCACCAGGGAATTCTTTAAGTCTTTTCCAACGGTTGAATCGCTGGCTGCTGCTGACATTGAACAAATTTTCGAGCTGATCAAAAGTTGTTACTATCCCAACAACAAAGCAAAACACCTGCAGGGAATGGCGCGCAAGTTGTTATCAGAATTTGACGGGTTGATGCCTTCTGATATTTCGGAACTGCAAAAGCTGCCGGGGGTAGGACGCAAGACGGCCAATGTGGTGGCGGCAGTAGTGTTCAATAAACCGGCCATGGCCGTTGACACCCACGTGTTCCGGGTTTCGGCCCGGATTGGTCTTACCACCAACTCCAAAACCCCGCTGGACACCGAAAAGCAACTGGTGAAACACATTCCCGAAAAGCTTATCCCGCTGGCCCATCACTGGCTCATCCTGCACGGACGTTACGTCTGCCAGGCACGAAAGCCCAAATGCGAAGCATGCGGGTTGACGGAGTTTTGCAGGTACTTTGCCTCGGTGAAAAAAGTTGCGGGGAAATAGTCGTCTGACTACTGTTGCCAACTTCGCTGTTCAGAAAATGTTCTTTTCAGTGGTCTGACGACTCTTTTCCTTGCGCGGTTGGTTAACACCTGTTTTGTTGCTATTTCGTTATTTCCCGTTATCTTTTAATTCAAAATGAGGGATAGATTCTTTTCGCTTTCCTTTGTACAGGTCAATCGCGGTGAATTTTATGTTCCGGGTTTCCGCATTGAACTTAAAGTCTTCCAGAATTTCGCAAATATCCGGAACCCTTCATACAGCTGTGCCCGGGGCATGGCATCACCCGAAAAGCAGGGCGTTCAAACTAATTATCCCCCCTTGCAAAACGCACCGAAGCCGGAAGCAACAAAACAACTTTGTGTAGGGTATTTTTTCACACAAATCGTCAATGCTCTGCCTCATTTCGCTCAAATAATTCTATCTTTGTCCAAAACATTTTCCCATGAAAAAACTACAGGCGGGCGACAATGCCCCTGACTTCAAAGGACCTGACCAACATGGAAATCCCGTTGGGCTGGAAGACTTCAAAGGTAGTAAACTGATTTTATATTTTTACCCTAAAGACAACACCCCGGGCTGCACGGCCGAATCGTGTAATCTGCGCGACAACTATCAAATGTGGCTTGAAAAAGGCTACAAAGTTGTGGGCGTGAGTCCCGACAGCCAGGCATCACATCAGAAATTTATTGAGAAGTACGATCTGCCTTTTCCATTGATTTCAGATCCGGAAAAAGCAATCATCAAGGCTTATAGTGCCTGGGGGCCTAAAAAGCTTTACGGCAGGGAATACGAGGGATTGCTGCGCACTACTTTCGTGATTGACGAAAAGGGTGTGATTGAACAGGTGTTCACCAAAGTGAAGACGAAAGACCATACGCAACAGATATTAAAAGAGTTGCAGAATGCTTAATGTACTGTCAGAAGATCATCAAAATACTTTTGTATCTTTGGATCAATGAATAAAATTGACGTTGATAAAATCTGTGATCATTGGGTAACCACTTCTGATAGCGATTATCAAACATTAAAGAACTCAGACGATGGATAAAAGCAAAGCTGTAAAAATTGCTCAAAAATATATTGAATCAATTCGCAGAAAGTATAAGATTGAGAACGAGTTTCTTTTCGGCTCTTATGCCAAAGGAACGAACCATGCGGATAGTGATATTGATTTGGCCATTGTATATAAATCAATCGACGATATTATCGACTTGCAGATTGAATTGATGCGTATGCGGACCGATGATGACTTAATGATTGAATCGCATCCGTTCAGCTTAGCGGAATTCAAAGCTTCGAATCCCGTTGTGTCCGAAATTTTGAAATCCGGAATAGATTTGAAAAAGTTTGCAACCGAACATAAAAATTAAATTTTCTACGAACAGTATCCGGTAAATAAATGATGATAAAATGACAACCGACAAAGCCAAAGAAAACGCTGAGGCGTTAAAAAAGCAAAAGCTCAAAGCCCTGGAAGCCACCCTGGGCAATATTGAAAAGAATTTCGGAAAAGGAACCATCATGCGCATGGGCGACAATGCCATCGAAAAGGTGGAAACCATTTCCACGGGTTCCATTGGCCTGAACCATGCCCTGGGCGTGGGTGGCGTGCCCAAAGGAAGGGTAGTGGAAATCTACGGTCCCGAATCTTCGGGAAAAACCACCCTGGCCATGCACATCATCGCCGAAGCCCAGAAACAGGGCGGCATCGCGGCCTTTGTGGATGCCGAACATGCCTTCGACCGTTTTTATGCAGAGAAGCTGGGCGTTGACATCGAGAACCTGCTGATCTCCCAGCCCGACAACGGCGAACAGGCCCTGGAAATCACCGACAGCCTCATCCGCTCGGCGGCCATCGACGTGGTTGTGGTGGACTCCGTCGCTGCACTCACACCGCGCAGCGAAATCGAAGGCGATATGGGCGACTCCAAGATGGGCTTGCAAGCCCGCCTGATGTCGCAGGCACTGCGGAAACTGACGGCCAACATCAGCAAAACCGGAACGGTCTGTATTTTTATCAATCAGTTGCGGGAAAAGATCGGCATCATGTTTGGCAACCCGGAAACAACCACGGGTGGGAATGCCCTCAAGTTCTACGCCTCCATCCGCCTCGACATCCGCAAGATCGGACAGATCAAAGACACCGATACCGTGAAAGGGAACCGTACCCGCGTAAAGGTGGTGAAAAACAAAGTGGCACCGCCCTTCAGAAAAGCCGAATTCGACATCATTTTCGGGGAAGGCATCTCCAAAGTGGGTGAGATCATCGACCTGGGTGTGGATTACGGACTGATCAAAAAAAGCGGCTCCTGGTTCAGCTACGGCGAAACCAAGCTGGGGCAGGGCAGGGATGCGGTAAAAAGCATCCTGCTCGACAATCCTGACCTGATGGAAGAGCTGGAAACGGCGATTATGGAGAAACTGAGCAGTTGACCGTGTACGGGTTTGGTCAGGATTGAAAATGGTTTTATTCCGGGAATTTAGCTGAAGAACTTTTCCAAAGTTCGGAACTTTGGAAAAGTTCAATTAAAAAACCGATTGTCACTTTCAGTCACCTGTAATTCAATTTATTAAATGAAAAATTATTTCGGATTTTTTATTCTTCCTGCAATCTTCCTGCTCTCCGGATGCGGTCCGGGGCAGACAGAAAAGCAGCAGCCGGTTGTAGCTGCCAAAACCGATTCCATTGAGATATTGACCCAACTCATCCGGGAAGATTCAAACGACTACAGGCTGTTTTACCGGCGTGCACTTCACTGGATGGACAAGGGAGACATCGACCCCGCCCTGCGCGATCTGATGCAGGCCCTGGAGCTGAATTCGAAAGACCCGCAATTGTTCCTGCTGCTTTCGGATTTGTATTTTGCTTTGGAGTCACCCCAAAACAGCATCGACGCCTTAAAAAAAGCACTGGAACTCGACCCGGAAAACCAGAGTGCTTTTTTGAAACTGGCGGAAATCTACCTGCTCAAGGGCGAGTACGCCACTGCTCAGCAGTACGCCGAAACCGTCCTCCGCTTAAACAGCGAAAATGCCGAGGCTTTTTACCTGAAAGCCATTGCCCGGCTTGAACAGGGCGACACAGCGGGGGCCGTCAATAACCTTAAATTGTCGGCAAGAATTGACACGGTGAACTTCATGGCTTTTATGCAACTCGCCTCCATTTACGACCGGAAAGAAGACACCCTGGCCATCGATTACTACCGCAAGGCACTGAAGATTCGTCCCGCGGATGAAAAGGCCCTTTTCCTGCTGGCAGCCTCCTACCAGAGGCACAGGCAGTTTGAAAAGGCACTGGACACTTACGCTGCCCTCACCGCACGCTACCCCAACAACCTGAACGCCGTCTTTAATTCCGGTTACATCTACCTTGTTGAGCTGGAGGATTATCAGGCCGCGGCACAGGAGTTTCAGCGGGTTATCGAACTGAACCCGAAAGAGGTGCGCGCTGTGTACAACCTGGGACGTGCTTTCGAGGCGATGGAACTTTACAAAGAGGCCCGGGTGCAATACCGCCGCTCGCTGGAACTGCTGCCCAACTACCCCCTGGCCGTGCAGGGCCTGAACAGATTGGATGAGATGGGGAAGTAGTTGAAAGTTGAAAGTTGACAAGTTGAAAGGCTAAATCTGGTGCGCGAATCCTTCGTGAATTTAGTCTGTTCACATCTTCGAGCAAATATTCGCACCTTAATTAATGGAGAAATCCAACCCTGAAAAGTATTTCACAAAATACTTGGAAGTGTCATTTATTTTTTTAATCTTGCAGTTCTGATTAATCTTGAAAATTATGAAACGACTTTTTGTTATCGGTATATTAATTACGGGATTACTATTCACAGCCTGTAAAAAAGAGAAAAATGCTGCAGGTGACGAAGATGATTTTGTCCTGATTGAGAAATTAGCAGACTTTTATGGTTTTTGGGAGCAAATGAAAGTATCTCCGAAAACCTACATGATTCAATCCTACACAGGATTCTACACCGGAGAGGGGGATGATTTCTCGCAATTGGCAGCAAGTATAGAAGGAGACAATGAACCTTATGTTTTAATTGTTGACGGTCTCACATTTAGCTTCTCTGAGTATTATTACAATCAGGATGCCGATGTAAGTTCCTCATACATGGCGCAAATGACGCCTGGGTTTTACGGAAAAGCCTACGATCTTAAGTTCACAGAAAACAGCATGGAAGCTAAAAGTGATGGTAGTATTGCCAATCCGGAAGGTCAGGTTTACATGCCCTTGTTGTTTTATCCTGTGGTTTATGACAACCTTACTGAGGATGAAGCACTGACTGCTGGTACCACAATCAGATGGAAAAAAGACGAAAGAAATGAACACGGCGTTTTGATTAGTATTGAATACCACCCGGGCACACAAAGCGATTCACTCAACAGAATTGATTTTACTGAATATATTTCAAGGAGAAAAGCTTTAAAAGAAGATAAGGGGGAATTCACTTTTGGAATAAGCGATTTTGCTGATTTTCCTGACAATGCTGATCTTGACATTTCTATTCAAAGAATTGGATACACCACTTTTGTAGATGCAAATGGCGATGACTGTACATTTGCCGGTATTGTTATTAGCGCTGCAGGATTTACCTTATCAAAAGGGGAGTAATTTAGTTTGAATAGATTATCTCAGTCGGCAGTCGG
>JAJRWG010000115.1 GCA_024276895.1 Bacteroidota bacterium | reverse complement strand
AATGGAATCTGCAGCAGTTTTCATGGAAAGTGCATTGTACTCGATGTTTTTCTGGCCAAAAAAATTGGTGCCGGCACCAATAGCCAGCACCAGATAATCGTAGGTTAATCGGCCGATATTTGTGATGATTTCCTTTTCGCCGGCATTTATTTCCACCAGTTCCGCAATGCGGAAATGAACGTCTGCCTCGTTTTGAAGGATTTTTCGAATGGGAAATGAAATGGCACTTGGTTCCAGGCCAGCCATTGCGACCTGATAAAGTAATGGCTGGAACTGGTGGAAATTGTTCTTGTCGATGACGACAAGCTGAAATCCCTTCCTTTTTATTTTCTGTAAAAGCTTAAGTCCGGCAAAACCATTACCGACAATGATCACCCGTTTTTTATCCGTTTCGGGAATGTTTGGGATGTAATCTTTTTTTTGTTTCAACATTTTTTTTCATTTAAAACTCAATTAACAGTTTGCATTTCAAGCAGGGCTGTAATAATTTCCCGTACCGACGACCTGTTTTTGTAATCGGGGTCAAATTGCCTCCAGGTTATCTTCCCATCCTGATTGATGATGAAAGTTGCCGGTATCGGCAACCTTTGTGATTTATCGGAATGGCTGTTTTTCAGCTTTCCATGCAAAAGCACATTGTAGGTAAAAAGTTGCTTGCCTGTAGGCATAAAATCAACATGGTAAGCCTCTGCAATTTGGTAATCTTCATCGTAAAGCAAAGTGAATTCAGCCCCTGTTTTCTTTGCCATCTTGTCAAGATACTCCGGTTTTTCGGGAGAAATGGCGATGACTTTCGCACCTTTTTCCTCGATCATCTTCAGGCTGTCCTGGATTGAGCCCAGGTGTTTGTTGCAAACCGGACACCAGAAACCCCGGTAAAAGATGAGGACCACTGGAGTTGCTGCAAGTGCATCTTCAAGCGAAAACAAACTGCTGTCCGCATCCAATGCCGTAAACAATGGTGCGGTTACACCGGTTTGCAGGCCTTTGGCATCTTCAGCGTCTCTGTCGGTCTGGCTTTTTATCCCACCTATTGTCATGATCAGAATGAGCGATAAAACTATTTTTTTCATTAGCTAATGTGATTCTAAATATTATTTGATTAGAGGGATGAAAATAAATTCCTTACAGAATTGGTTGGAAAAATAATCGGATGCCGGGATTTTTTTGGATAGCTTTGTTTTCTGGCAGTGGGGTACGACCTCTTGTGACAGCATCCCCGACAGCACGGCAGGCCCGGAGGCCTTGCTCAGCCATTTGGACAACGTGGCCAACATCGACCGGGTTTCGCGCGAAGGTATCGCCCGGCTGCATCCCTTTTTCTACCGGGCCATGCACGAAATCGGCATGTACGCTTACGACCTCAGCGACCCGTTTTTCAGAGAAGAGTTGTAGTAGCGGGGATCCCCTGTCACCTCTTTGCCAAGCCATCCGGGTTTGGTGAACGGGTGGTCTTCGGCAGGCAGCTCAATCTCGGCAAGTAGCAAACCGGCATTGGTTCCGTAAAATTCATCCACCTCAAACTGAAGCCCTCCTGCCTCCGGAACAATGTAACGGGTTTTCTCGATAATGCCGGGCTCGCACAGTTTCAACAGGTCTTTGGCTTCCTTTACAGGAATTTCCTTTTCCCATTCAAAACGGCTGGCCCCCGAAGCACTGCTTTTTCCTTTGATTGTAAGAAAAGCTTTATCGTCCCGAATCCTGACACGGACAGTACGCCCGGGTTCCGAGCAAAGGTAGGCCTGCGTGATGCTCATTTTTCTGACGGCTCCCGGTTTGAAGTCGCCATTCACTAAAAATTTTCTTTCGATTTCCTTTGCCATGGGCTGATAAATTGTAGCGTGGTTTTACACCCGGCAACGAGTATTAAAGCCGTAAAGTTCGGCATAAAACTTTCACTGCCGGATTAAAGCAGGCAGGAGTTTTTAACAACATGAAAAAACCTTGCAACGCGTACGTTGCAAGGTTCTGAGTGGGGGTTTAGGAAAGTTAGTTTAGAGAAAAATTAGAGAAAAAAAGATTTTTTATTGATGACAGAATAAAGTCGTAGTTGCCGGTTGTTTAAGTTTTCAAAAAAATACACTTTGTTGTCTTTTGTAAATATCCGTGCATTCAGTTCTTTAATGCTTTTTTCCATCATTCCGTCTGCCATAAGCTGCTGTAAGGAATACGCTTCGTTTATTTTCATTGCATTTACTGTTTCATTTTATTTTTAAAACCTTTCTTTGCGCAAATGGGACAATACGAATCTCTTACAATTGACACATATCCGCATCTGTCGCATTTGTAGTACTTTTGAAGCTTCAACTTCTTTTTGTTTATGCTCGATTGAATACTTAAACTGTTCACTGTAGTAGTTGTTAGATTACTAACGGGGTCACAAGAGGTATGCCACAATGCCAGATACAATACCAACATCCGTCTTTACGCCTGTTAACCAATATTTTAAGCGACTAAAGAATTCGATTTTTTGATCAGGATCATCCTGCCACTTGCCTTTTTATGTTTTCGGTTTACGATTACTGATAACACTTTGCCTTAAATTAGTCAAAGGCGGATAGCTAGCTCTGTCCAAAATCATAAAATAAACGAAACCGGCAAACTGCCAAAACAAAAAAGCTGACTTTTAAACTGTCTCTGAAAGGTTTTAATAATTTTGCAAGCGGGAATCGAAGACGCTACCATTTTCCAGAAACCGGTTGCATAAAAGGTTCGCAGCAAAAGATACTGAAAGCATTATTTAATCGTTATCAACAGATGATTTTTAAAACAAACCCGTTTTTAGCCCCGAATGGCTTTTGGGCAGGATTGCTTGTCGTTTTTATGCTGGCGATTTCTGCCTGTGGTACGGATACCGGAACGGCAGACGACGATCCGCTGGAAAAATTCCTTGGTGTCTGGCAGGTCTCTGACCAACCGGCAAGGCTGAATTACGAAGTCACCCTCGAACGCAGTTTTTCCAATACGGTAGAGATCCTGCTGATAAACTTTGCCGACCTGGGCGGAACAGCCGTCGGCCTGGTTGTGGGAAACTCAATCATTATTGATAAGCAGTCGGTTACAAAAGATTACCAGGTGGAAGGTACCGGATTTTACGTAAGCCCGACCGAACTCCGGTTTGAGTACGAACTGGACGATGGCATTGACATCGAAAAACGCAAGGCACAGTTCATCAAGTAGGATTTCTGTAAACAGTAATTTTCGTAAATTTGAACTTTTCAAAAATCCTAAACAAATGGAATACGAAATACTGAAAACCGAAGTAAATGAAGGTATTGCGGTGGTTACCATCAGCAGGCCCGAGGCCATGAATGCGCTCAACACCCGCTTCTTTAACGAAATGGATCAACTGGTGGTCGAAATCGCCGGAGACCAATCGGTGAAGGCCATGGTGATCACCGGCGAGGGAAAAGCATTTGTCGCCGGAGCCGACATCGCCGAAATGGTCAACAAAAATGCCGACGAAGGCACAGCTTTCTCCCGCCTGGGACAAAATACTTTCAGGAGTTTGGGCAAGCTGGATATTCCCGTCATTGCAGCCATTAACGGTTTTGCGCTGGGCGGCGGACTGGAACTGGCCATGGGCTGCGATTTCCGCACGGCCAGCACCAAAGCCAGATTCGGACAGCCCGAAGTGAGTCTGGGACTCATCCCCGGCTATGCCGGAACCCAACGCCTGCCACGACTCGTCGGAATGGGTGATGCCCTTTATCTTTTGATGACGGCCGACATGATCGGCGCCGAAGATGCGCTACGTATCGGACTTGTCCAGAAAGTTTTTGAGCCTGAAGACCTCATGGAAGAAACCCTGAAGATCGCCCGGAACATTGTATCCAAGGGTCCGCAAGCTATTAAAAAAGTAAAGGCCGTTGTTAGAAAAGGACTGGAAATGAGTCAAACCGAAGGGGAGGAGCTGGAAGCCGGACAATTCGGAACTTTATTCGGCGAAGGCACCCAGGGCAAAGAAGGGATGACGGCCTTCCTGGAAAAACGAAAACCCAACTGGTAAGGCTGTTCCTGCTACAAACCAAATTAATTTTATCACTTTAAATTCAAAAAATATGACATACGAAGAAAGATTGCAAAACGTAGCGGTGCTGGGTGCTGCCGGTAAAATGGGCAGCGGTATCCTGCTGCTCACGGCCGTGGAAATGGCCGATCTGGCACTGCTGCCCGAAAACAAGGGAAAGACCTTTGTTTTACACGCCATCGACGTTTCGCCCGAAGGGCTGGCAGGACTCATGCGCTACCTGCGTGCCCAGGTGCGGAAAGTAGCCGAGAAAAAAACCGTCTGGCTACGTAAAATGTACGCCGACCGCGATGACCTGGTGGAAAATTATGACATCATCGACGAATACATTTTTGATGTACTCAACATCGTCCGACCCGTGACCACCATGGCAGCAGCCTACAGCGCCAACCTGATCTTTGAGGCCGTAAGCGAAAACAAAGACCTCAAGGTGAAACTGCTTGGTGACATTGACCGCCACAATGAGAATAAACCCTGGTTTTTCACCAACACCTCGTCGGTACCCATCCACCTTATTGAAAAAGAGGCAGGACTGGACGGACGTATTATCGGATTCCACTTCTACAACCCGCCGGCCGTGCAAAAACTGGTGGAACTGATCGTTACCGGAAAAACCGACTGCGATGTGGTCGAATTTGCCCTTGCCTATGCCAAAAAACTCAGGAAAATCATCGTTCCATCCAACGACTTTGCGGGCTTCATCGGTAACGGCCACTTCATGCGCGACGCCCTCCACGGCATCCGCGAAGCGGAAGCGCTGGCTGCCGAAAAAAATATGCCTCTCTACAAAGCCATTTACATCATCAACAAAATCACCCAGGATTACCTGGTTCGCCCAATGGGCATTTTCCAGTTGATCGATTATGTCGGCATTGACGTGGTAAAATTTATTTTGAATGTGATGAATCCGTTTGTTACGGACGAAGACCTGCACAGCGGTTTACTGGACAAAATGATGGAACAGGGTGTGAAAGGAGGACAAATGTCAAGCGGTGCGCAAAAGGACGGATTCCTAAAATACAAGGGCGGACGCATCACGGCAGTGTGGGATGTACACAAGCAGGAATACGTGGAACTTGACAAATTCCAGGCCGAGTGTGACGAAATGATGGGTGATCTTCCCGCATCGGCAGTGGCCTGGAAATCCATCATCAGGAACAAGAAAAAGGACGAATTGCTGGCCGGGTTCTTCAACGACCTGAAAGCCTCCGCCGACCTGGGTGCTCAACTGGCTGTGAAGTACGGACGCAAGTCGAAAGCAATCGGCGAAAAACTCGTTTCCGACAAGGTGGCCAACGAGATTGACCACGTCAACACGGTCATGCTCACCGGCTTTTTCCATGCCTACGGACCGGTCAACAACTTTTTTGATTAACCTAAAAAACAAGAATGATGAGAAGAAAGATATATCTGACAGCCGGGTTCAACACCGTTTCGCTGGGAACCGGCCGCAAGGAATTTAACCCCAAGAAGCCCCGCCCGGGACTGGAACACTATTTCAAGGAAGCCGGACAGGGTACGCTGAAGCAAATCGGCGGAGCGAAAAATGTTGACGAAACCGTTATCGGAAATTTCATGGCAGCCCGTTTCAACAATCAGGCTCACCTGACGGGTTTCGCACCCCTGATTGACGAAGGCCTCCAATGGAAGCCCGCCGTCAGGGTTGAAGGCGCCTGTGGATCGGGAGGCCTGTCGCTGTTGACCGGCATGAGGTCGGTTCTGGCTGAAACGGCTGATGTTGTCCTGTCAATGGGTATCGAAGTGCAAAACACCGTCAAAGCCATTTACGGTGCCGACATTCTTGCCGGGGCCGGCTGGTACCAGAACCGCAAAACCGGTCACGCCTACTTTTTCCCCGGACAGTTCAGCGACCGCGCGGGAGCCTGCTACGAAAAGTACGGTAAGGAAAAGGTACGTGCCGGCATGAAACAATGGTTTATCAACGCCATCGAAAATGCGCGCCTGGACCCCACCGCTCAGGAATACCACAACAAAACAGCCGACCTGGGTGCTTTGTACGACAAGCTGCAACCCAACGGCGCCGCCTTTGTTGATCACCTGAATGTATTGGACTGCTCCAAAGTTTCCGACGGTGCATCGGCCATTGCCATCTGTTCGGAAGAAGGATTGAAGCGTATTGGTGTGGACAAAAAAGATGCCGTTGAAGTGGCAGGTTACGGCCACGTCATCCGCAACATCACCAACGACCCCACCGATCCCACGGAATTGGAAACCATCAAAAGGGCGGCACACAATGCCCTGAAAGACGCAGGCATCACCATCGACCAGGTGGGCACGGTGGAAACCCACGACTGTTTTTCCATTGCCGGGGTGCTCACATGCGAGGCCCTGGGACTGGCCAAAAAAGGCGAGGGCGCCGATTACGTGGCTGCCAGCAACACGGCCCGCAAGGGCGCCATGCCCATGAACACCACCGGCGGACTCATCGGCTGGGGACACCCCACCGGCGCTACCGGTGTTCACCAGGCCGTAACCATCTGGCAACAACTCACCGGCAAGGCGGGCGATGCCCAGATTGAAATTTCCAACGACCGTCCTTACGGCATGACCATCAACATGGGTGGCGACGACGTGACGGTTGTGGCTATTGTTTATAAGAGAGGGGCTTAAGTTTAAATCCCGCAAAACCAGGAAACCAGGCAGAGGGTCATGAAAAGATTCACTGCCTGGTTGTTCCATTGACCCCTGACTTTAGAAATCCATGCCTGGAGATGCTAAAATGACCGGGAAAGACCTTTCCATCGTCCAACTCCGCCTGCGTGTTGTGCTTTTACTTGTCCTGATTGTTCCGTTGGGGTTCGCTACAAAATTCTACCCCGGGGCTGGTCATCAATGGGTCAACAACCACTTCGGCGGTTTCTTGTACGAGATTTTCTGGATACTGGTGTTGTTTTTCATTTTTCCGGGTTCAAGGGCCCGAAGCATCGCTGCCATTGTTTTTTTTACAACTTGTGCACTTGAGTTTCTTCAATTATGGCATCCTCCTTTTCTGGAATGGGCAAGGTCGTTCTTTATCGGCCGCACCATCCTGGGCAGTTTCTTCACCTGGTACGATTTTCCCTGGTATCTGCTGGGGAGTCTTTCCGGTTATCTGATCTTAAAATTCCGTTTCTTCAGGCGTGGCTGAATTTTTCAGCGGTCGTTTACCGTTTTTTCGTCATACTACAAAACCAGCTCGCCGTAGCGAAATACCTGCCGAAAGCCACCTTCCTTCATTTCGGCTCGAAGATCTGTTTCGGACTGGCGGGTCGTTAACAAAACAAAATCGCCGCCCCAGCCGCCAAGTGATTTCACCGTGCCTTCGTAACCGTCGAACAAAAGTGAAGCCACTGTTGGCCTGTCCAGAATTGCCGACAGCCTGGCTTCGTGCTCGTTCAGCAAACTTTCAAATGCTTCCAGCGATTCCGCTTCCGCCACCCTCTCCGAGATGCGGCTGATCTCTTCAAGGTCTTCTTTCCGAAAGACGGCCGTTTTCCTGAAACGCCGGATGCTTTCCGTTGAACGTTGTTTCCGTCCCAGGTAAACAAAATAAATGTTGTCTTTGAAAGGCGGGTCGAACGAAATCCTTTCGACTTGAGGGCTTTCACCTTCCAGTCTGAAAAACACCGGACCGTCTGCACCGGCACAGGCAAGGTCGTAGCCCGAGCCGCCAAAGGTTTGGCGGAGCAGATCGTAAGGATCAACACCGGCCCAGCGGGCAAGGTTTGTGATCAGGGTGGAGCTGGAACCGAAACCAAAATCGGGATCGAACTCCAGTTTCGTTTCGGCGAGTACACTTGTCCCACCGCTAAGAAAATCAGGTGAAAAACTACGGACGGCAATCAGGATTTCAGCCAGCCGGCCGGCCAACTGCCGGTTGTCCGTTTCAATCACTTCAAAGCCGGAAGTGTCAAAAACCGCACTGAACCACCTGCCTTCCGGATGGAAAGCCTGCCAGCGGAGGCGGTGTCTTTCGCCGGTGGTTTTTATCGCCAATGATTGTCCGGGCTTAAGCGGGAGTGCCAGCGCTTTGGCACCTTCCATCACCAGGTATTCTCCGGTGAGCAGCAATTTTCCGTGGGCGTACCATTGTTGCGTACTTCCCATTATTTTACCCGGATTTCCTGAATGAACTTGCTGACGTTGGCAAACGAAACCTTGTGATCGACAAAATACTCAACAGCTTTATCCTTTTCTTCTTTGGTTGCCTGGAAATGATTGAGAATATTCATCAGGTGCATTTTCATATGGCCGATCTGAATGCCTTTGGTAACCAGCGAGCGGATGGCTGCAAAATTATTGGCCAGCCCCACCGAAGCGGCAATCATCATCAGTTCCTTAGCCGTGGGTTTTCCCAGCATTTCAAGCGAGTGCTTGGCCAGGGGGTGCAGCGATGTCAGTCCGCCAACGGTTCCCATGGCCAGGGGAATGCTCAGGGAATAGACAAACCTGCCGTCTTTGAGTTCCACATGCGAAAGGCTGCGGTACTGCCCGTTCTTTGCGGCATAGGTGTGCCCGGCAGCCTCGATGGCACGAAAGTCATTGCCGGTGGCGATGGCCACGGCATCCACCCCGTTGAAGATGCCTTTGTTGTGGGTTGTGGCGCGGTACACATCCACCTCGGCAATTTTCACTGCCAGCGCAAATTTTTCGGCAAACTGCCTGCCGGTTAAGTCTTTGTCCATTTTGTCCAGTTCCTCAAAATCACATTCCACCCAGGCTTTCACCAGGCACTGCGGGGTGTAATTCGACAAGATGGACATAATGATCCTGCATTCTTTTTCTTCTTCCGTAAAAGTTTCCTGATTTCTGCAAAACTGCTGTAGCGCACTGGCAAATTCCTCCAGACAGGAATTGATGAAATTAGCTCCCATGGAATCGACAGTATCAAACGAAACCTTGATCTGGAAATAATTTTCAATCTGATCTGTCATGTCGATCAGTTCCATGTTTACGATGCCACCACCCCGTGCTTCCATATTGGCAGTAATGTCGGAGGCGGCGCCTTTGAGGTAATGTTTCAGCTTGTCAAAAACGGCAAGGAATTTTTTCTTTTCCCCTTTCCACAGAAAGTGGACCTGACCGATCTTCATCACGTCAACCACTTCGGCATGAAAGCCGCCGTGTTCAGACCAAAAGCGGGCAGACGAGGAAGCGGCAGCCACCACCGAACTTTCTTCGATAACCAGCGGCACCAGGTAGTTGTGACCGTTGACAATCATATTGGGTGCTACTCCGTATGGAATATAAAAATTGGAGATGGTGTTTTCGCTGAATTCGTCGAAGATTTTTTGCTTGGAGTGATCAGCATGCCAGAAACTTTTCAGCAACTCGATGGTTTCAATCTGGTTGTCCATCAGATCGGCTACGATTTTCAGCTTGTCTTCCTTAAGCAGCTTCGAGAAGCCCTTAATGATAATATCTCTTTTTCTTCTCCGTGGCATTTTAATGCTTTCAATTGATTGACCAACAGTACGACAAAATGTTTACCAATCGTCCTCGCTTTTTTTTACTTCGGGTTTCATTTTTTCTTTCAGGCTTTCGCTCCAGTCGTGGAAAAAATCGGCAATCTGTTGCAGGTAATCATCCCAGCGGGGGTCGTAGGCCGGTTCGTTTTTATCCAGCCATCTTTCTACCGGCATCCTTGTTGTCGATCGGAGTTTTAAATCGGTGATGGTGTAACGGTATTTGTTGTCTTTCAGCTCAATAACGAAAACGTAATCCACCGTGCCGGCCTGTGTTTTCACACTGTCATCGGTGTAATAATAAAGCCTGATGTTGTGGCGGCCTTCAATTTTTCCGGTATTCACATCCCTGATGGTGGTTACC
This sequence comes from Bacteroidota bacterium, assembly GCA_024276895.1. Lineage (GTDB taxonomy): Bacteria > Bacteroidota > Bacteroidia > Bacteroidales > F082 > B6-G9. Next base: position 18,850 of record JAJRWG010000115.1, on the reverse strand, counting down.
CTGGTGGGGTTCTTGTAAAAACCGTTCAGCCAGTAAATGCACCGGTTGAACAACTCGTTTTTCGTCCCTGTTTCGTCAACCACTTCACGAAACCTGATCTTTCCGGTTTCTTCGTCAACGGGTACCAAAGGCTGCTCGTCCTGGGCAAAGAGGCTGAAGCCTGAAAAAAATAATATGAGAAAAAATAATTTCTTCACAGGTATGGTTCAATAACTGTTCGTTTGGCAAAGTTAAATGAAAAATGACAATGATGTTCATGCAAGGGGATTTGAATCCTTGAAGCACGGTCAGGATTATCCCGAAAACCGGTTTTCTTTCCATAATTTTAAGTACAAAAGAAAAAGACATTCGCCGGTAAAAGAATTTAATGACCTTTGCAAAAAAAAAAGAAAATGAAAAAAATCACTATACTTTTTCTTAGCCTGAGCCTTTTGTTTGGTTGCAACCAACCGCAAAAGACAGCTGAAAAACCTTCATCGCCCCGAATCAAAAATATCGTCCTGATGATCGGTGACGGGATGGGCATTGCCCAGGTGTATGCCGGAATGACGGTCAACCACGGTTCGCTGAACCTTGAACAGTGTCCGAACATCGGACTCTCGAAAACCTGGTCCGCCAGCAGTTACATCACCGATTCCGGTGCCGGGGGTACAGCCATTTCAACCGGTAAAAAAACCTACAACGGTGCCATTGGAGTGGATGCCGACACTGTCCCTCAAAAAACCATTCTGGAATATGCCGAAGAAAACGGCAAAGCCACCGGGCTGGTAGCTACCAGTACCATCACCCATGCCACGCCGGCTTCGTTCATTGCCCACCAGAAGTCCAGGGAAATGTATGAAGAGATTGCTGCCGATTTTTTGAAAACCGACATTGATGTTTTCATTGGCGGAGGGCTGAATCATTTCAAAGACAGGAAAGACAGCCTTGACCTGACGAAAACGCTGCAAGCCGACGGGTACAGTCTGGTGTACAGCATGAAAGATCTGGAAGATGTGAAAAAGGGCAAAGTTGCCGGACTGGTTTACAAAGAAGCAGCTCCTCCGTACGAAGACGGCAGAGGTGACATGCTGCCTGATGCCACAACGAAAGCCATCGAAATCCTTAGTCAGGATAGCAACGGTTTTTTCCTGATGGTGGAAGGATCACAAATTGACTGGGGTGGCCACAAAAATGACGCGGAATACGTTGTGACGGAAATGCTTGATTTTGACCGCGCCATCGGCAGAGTCCTGGACTTTGCCAAAGCTGACGGCCAAACCCTGGTGATCATTACGGCTGACCACGAAACGGGTGGCTTGTCCCTTACCGGCGGCGACATCGAAAAGGGTGAGATTGAAGCTGTTTTCACCACCGACTACCACACATCGGTCATGGTTCCGGTTTATGCCTTTGGGCCGGGTTCGGATGATTTCAGGGGGATTTATGAAAACACCGAACTTTTTCAAAAAATGATGAAAGCGTTTGGCTTCAGGTAGCCGTTCGGATACTGTCTGCATCAAAATATTTTCCCGGAAAGAACAGACTGGCGCCTTTTGCTATTTGTCCATTATTTGCCAATTGTTAATTTTCGGTTAACTTGCGCAGGAAAATAAATTCTGAAACGAGAATTTTATAAAACGGGAAACGCTGTGTTTTGAAAGGCCCCGGAACCAAAAACCACTTAATCATTGCCTATGTTGAAACTTAAACTTCGTCTTTGGCAGAAAATCTTCCTACTGATTTTTACTGTACACATCATAATAGTCGCCTTGTTGCCACGCTACGTACTCACAGCCATCAGGCATGGAAAGCCCGACATTGACGATTACAAAATTTTCTACAACCGCACCATCGAAGCCGGCACCTACGACCCCTGGCAACTTTCACCGGATTACAACAGCTACATTTTGCCCGATTCCACCAGAACCGTCATCGAAAGTTACAAAACGGTAGCTTTTCTTGTGATACAAAACGAGAAGATCAAATATGAGGAATACTGGGAAAGCTATAGCGATACCTCGCTGTCCAATTCTTTCAGCGCCGGAAAAAGCATTGTTTCGCTGCTCATCGGCATTGCCCTTGATGAGGGCAGTATCGACAGTATCGATCAGGCGGTGGGTGATTTTTTGCCGGCATTCCGGGAAGGCGAAAACGCGAAACTGACCGTCAGGCACCTGCTGACCATGAGTTCGGGACTGAACTGGGACGAGGCTTACAGCAGCCCGTTTTCCATGACCACCGAGGCTTACTACGGCACCGACCTGCCGGGCCTGATCAATTCTCTGAAGGTTGTGGAAACCCCCGGAAAAGAATTTGACTACCTGAGCGGCAACACCGAAGTTCTTGCCATGATCCTCGAAGCTGCCACCGGCAAATGGATGGCAAACTATCTTTCCGAAAAAATCTGGAAACACATTGGCGCAAGCAGGGATGCGCTTTGGTGTCTCGACAGCAAGGACGGCATGGAAAAGGCTTACTGTTGTTTTAATACCAATGCTCGCGACTTTGCCCGTTTCGGACAATTGGTGCTGAACCACGGACAATGGGGAGGGAAACAAATTGTTCCTGCCGGTTACCTCCGCGAGGCCACTTCACCCGCAGCTTATCTCATTGACAAGGAAGACCGTCAACCTGTTGATTTTTATGGCTTCCAATGGTGGATCATTCACTACAAGGGACTCACCATCCCTTACATGCGTGGCATTCTTGGGCAGTACATCTTCGCCATACCCGACAAAAATGCGGTAGTGGTTCGCCTGGGCCACAAGCGTAGCAAAACATATATCGGCCACCACACCAAAGACGTTTACCAATACCTGGATGCTGCCCTGCTGATGATGGAATAGCACCCTTCCCGGAGGCGTTTCCTTAAATATTTAAAAAAAGAACCGGCATTGTGCTTTAGGTAAGCCGGAAACACAGAATATTATTACTTTTGTTCAGCAAATTAATTCTCTAATTTTTAATTGAAAAAGTAAAAAGAATGAAAAAAGTAACAGTAGTCGGAGCAGGAAATGTGGGAGCAACCTGTGCGGATGTGCTGGCACAAAAAAACTTCCTGAACGAAGTTGTGCTCATCGACATTAAAGAAGGCCTGGCCGAGGGTAAAGCACTCGATATCTGGGAAAGCGCTCCCATCAAGAATTTCGACACACGCGTTGTTGGTTACACCAGCGATTATTCAAAGACCGAAGACTCGGACGTGGTTGTGATCACTTCGGGCATCCCGCGTAAACCGGGCATGTCGCGCGACGACCTGATCTCTACCAATGCCAACATTGTGATGGAGGTCACCAAAAACATCATGTCGGCTTCGCCGGATGCCATCATCATCATTGTTTCCAATCCGCTGGATGTGATGACTTACGCAGCACACATGGCCTCGGGCAAACCGGCCGGCCAGGTCTTCGGCCAGGCAGGCGTACTCGACACAGCACGCTACCGTGCTTTTCTTGCCAGCGAACTGAATGTTTCACCCATGGACATCCAGGCGCTGTTGCTTGGCGGTCACGGCGACACCATGGTGCCGCTGCCGCGTTACACTACTGTTGCCGGCATACCTGTAACCGAGCTGATAGCGAAAGACAAACTGGACGCCATTGTGGACCGTACCCGCAAAGGCGGTGGCGAAATCGTGAACCTGCTGGGCACTTCGGCATGGTATGCTCCGGGCGCTGCTGCTGCCCAAATGGCCGAGTCGGTCATTCAGGATCAGAAACATATTTTCCCCTGCTGTGTCCGTCTCGACGGCCAATGGGGTGAAAAGGACATCTACCTGGGTTCTCCTGTTAAACTCGGGAAAAACGGTGTGGAAGAGATCATCGAGATTGAACTGAACGACGATGAAATGGCGTTGCTGAAAACTTCTTCGCAGCATGTTCGCGATGTGATGAAAGTACTGGACAACATGAATTTGTTTTAAAGAAAAAGCCTAATTCATTAATGGTTGCGATTCTTGTTTAGGCTCAGGCGCTCCTCCGGGGGCGCCTTTTTTTTTACTAATTTTACAACCAACTGTTTAACTCCTGAGAAATGAAACGAATCGTCGTGCTCAGCGGTGCGGGCATGAGCGCCGAAAGCGGGGTAAGTACTTTTCGCGACAGCAATGGTCTGTGGCACAACCACCGCATTGAAGAAGTGGCCACACCCGCCGCCTGGGAAAACAATCCCAAGCTGGTGCTTGAATTTTACAACCAGCGCCGCAAACAACTTTTTGAAGTGGAACCCAACGCCGGGCACAAGGCATTGGTAAAACTGGAAGAAAAATTTAATGTTCAAATCATTACCCAAAATGTGGACGACCTCCACGAAAGGGCCGGTTCAACAAACGTGCTGCACCTGCACGGTGAGCTGAAAAAAGCAAGAAGTACCCTTGATCCCACGCTGGTTTACACCCTCGACCACTGGGAATTGAACTGGGGCGACAAATGTGAAAAGGGCTCGCAGTTGCGGCCTCACATCGTGTGGTTTGGCGAAAGTGTCCCGCTCATCGGAGAGGCTGTAAACATCATTTCCGGGGCAGATGTGGTGTTGGTTATCGGCACTTCCATGGTGGTTTACCCTGCTGCCGGACTCATCGGTTACGCCGCTGATGCCATCCCCAAATATTACATCGACCCCAAGGCTTTTCATGTTTCGGGAATTTCAAAGCTGACGGCAATCAGGGAAAAGGCCGGTAGCGCCGTCCCGCGATTGGTTGAGGAATTACTGGCCGGGGGTGAAAGGTGAGCCACACGCCGGCGCGGCCTACCTCTTCACCTTCTTCACCGGAAGCGTTCCGAACAGGCGGCCGATTTCCTTTTGAATCTTTTGTTCCGATGCTTCTTCACTGGTCAGCCTGCCAGTGGCGACACCCTGCCAAACAATTTGTTTTTTGGCGTCGTCCAGCAAGTCAATCACCAGCGTACCCACATCGTAATCGTGTTTTACCGCCGTGTACGGATACATGGTACCTGTACCGTATCCCACGACGCCAACACCTGCACCTCCCGAGCCTACACCCACTCCGATGCCGACCGCACTGTAACCGTTGTACCCGGCATAATGCTCGGAATAAGCAGAGTAACTTGTTTCTTCCTGAACAATGGCAAAGACCGAAACCTGTAGATCGGCACCGCTTTCCCGGTAAATGTAGCCACGGCTTTCCAGTTCGTGTTTAATTGCCATCAGGATGTACTTTTTCGTTTGCGGACTCATGAGTTTATCATTGTGCGGGTCCCAGTTCAGCAAGCCGAAAGTCTTGTACGAATTAAAATCCGTGCTGTGGTCGTATTCGGAAGCAAACTTCCAGGTGCTGCAGGAGGATAGATAAAAAACAAGCAGGAGGAGAGTGAGTATTTTCTTCATTTTCTAAATATTAATCGTTTCGTTTGAACATTTATTTCTTTTGCCGTGCCGGGAAATGGCTCATGATCTCGGCCACATTTTTGGGTAGTTTTTTATCGCGTGCATCCAGATCATATTCCACCTCGCGTGATCCGATACCCTGCCATACCAGTTTTTTGCCGGCGGTGCTGAACACGTCGACAATCAGGGTTCCCTGATTGTAGTTTCGCTCTGTAACAGTTGTTTGTGAGTAGCCCGGGCCATAACCGTAAGCGTAGCCGAAACCGGAGTAACCCCATCCTCCGCCGTAACCGGCCCAGCCGCCGTAGTGGTTGGTATAGGCTTCGTAGCTGGTCTTTCCTTCCAGGGTAACAAAAGTGGAAATGATCAGGTCGCCGCCTTCTTTCATAAAAGTATAACCGCGGTTTTCCATTGCGTCGCGGAGGGCGTTCCTGATGGTCAGCTTGTCGTAGTCGTTAATCTGATAACCGTTTTTGGGGTCCCAGGGGTAAAAACTGAAGGTGCTGAACTGTTTAAAATCAACTGATTTGTCATAATCATAAACGACTTCCAGCGAGCTGCAGGACGAAAATGCAAGTAAAACGGCGAAAACCGCCAGGTGATTTTTCATGTACGAGCAGGTTAAAATATTTTGGCGAAAATACGCTTAAATCGGTTACCGCAAAAACCGCCGGCCCGCGGATGGTCACTGCAAAACTTTGTGATTTTCTCTTGATACCTTTTACTTTTTTACCCTATTTTTGCCACTTCAAAAACTTATAAAGTCATGTTGCATTCCAAAATAAGCAAAGCCGGGTTGGCATTTTTTATGACTTTGTTGATGCTTGTGGTTTCAATGAGTTCATGCAAAAAAGACGATGGTCCCAGTCAGGCGGAAATCGACCGTGGGCTGATTGAACAGTACGTTGCCGACAAACAACTGAACGGTAATTTTACCCTTAGCGGACTGTACTATGTAATTGAGGAAAAAGGAAACGGTTACTATCCCTACCCTACTGCCGTGATCAAGGTTTCATACAAAGGTTATTTTCTGGATGACTCGGTATTTGAAGAAGGCCAGATCACGGCCACACCGCTGAACAGCCTGATTCCCGGCTGGGTGGAAGGTGTTCAACTGATTGATGAAGGAGGCAGGATTAAATTGATCCTGCCGTCAAACCTTGCCTATGGCGATCAGGCTGTGGGGGACATTCCCGCCAACTCTGTCCTGGTTTTTGACATTAACCTCCTGGCCTTTGAAAAGTAAGTGAGGACAGGCATTTTTGCTAATTTTGCCCTTTGTTTCAAAAATCATAAACATGAAAAAACTTCTTTTAGCCATAAGTTTCATTTTAAGTATTCAATTGATGTCGCAAACAACAAAACCCGAAACCCTGGTGATCATTCACACGACCATGGGTGACATTACTGCCAAACTATACAACGATACCCCTTTGCATCGCGATAATTTTATCAAACTCATCAAGGAAGGCTGGTACACCGATTCGCCTTTTCACCGGGTCATCAACGGATTTATGATCCAGGGAGGCCATAACAAAGACGGAAGAGTTGACCCCGGTTACACCATCCCCGCCGAAATTCGCCCCAACCATTTCCACAAAAAAGGCGCTCTGGCTGCCGCACGCATGGGCGATCAGGTGAACCCCGAGAAAAGGTCTTCGGGCTGCCAGTTTTACATCGTCCAGGGGCAGAAAGTTCAGGCCTCCTACCTGGATGCCGTCACAGCCAAAACAGGGCACGAGTACACACCGGAACAAAAAAAGATTTACGAAACGCAGGGCGGCACACCCCACCTTGACGGCGGTTACACCGTGTTTGGCGAAGTGCTGGACGGCTTTGACGTGATTGATAAGATTGCCGCCGTACAGACAGGGCGCGGCGACGTACCCGTAACACCTGTAACGATGACCATCGAGGTTTTAGAGTAAGCATGAAAAGCAAAATCGAAAAATACCTGGAAGAAGTCCGTTCGTTTGAGGCAGACAACCTTGAGCAACTGGAAGCATTCCGCATCAGGTTTCTGAGTAAAAAGGGGCTGGTACCTGCACTGTTTGCCGATTTCAAACAGGTGGCAGCTGAAGACCGCAAAGAAATGGGGCAACTTATTAATGAGTTGAAAAAAGCGATCCAGGAAAAAATCGTTACCCTTAAACAGCAACTTGAAAGTAAGCCTGATAACGAAGCCTCGGGGATGGACCTCAGCCTGCCGGCCACCGTACAACTGGGTACCCGGCACCCGCTGTCCATTGTCCGCAATGAGATCATCGATATTTTTTCGCGCATCGGGTTCAATGTTTCCGAAGGGCCCGAGATTGAGGATGACTTCCACAATTTTACGGCGCTTAACTTTCCGCCCAACCACCCCGCCCGCGACATGCAGGACACTTTTTTCATTGAAAAGGACCCCGACATCGCCCTGCGTACCCATACTTCTTCGGTGCAGGTGCGGGTGATGGAAAACAGCAAGCCGCCCATTCGCACCATTTCGCCCGGCAGGGTCTTCCGCAACGAAGCCATTTCGGCACGGGCACACTGCATTTTCCACCAGGTTGAAGGGCTGTACATCGACACCGGCGTTTCGTTTGCCGATTTAAAACACACCCTGTTTTACTTTGCCAGGGAAATGTTCGGCGAAAACACCAAAACGCGTTTCCGCCCTTCATACTTTCCTTTTACCGAGCCCTCGGCCGAAATGGATATTTCGTGCAACATCTGTGGGGGCAAAGGCTGCAACATTTGCAAGTACACCGGCTGGGTGGAAATCCTGGGTTGCGGCATGGTTGATCCCAACGTGCTGAACGCCTGCAGGATCGACAGTATAAAATATACGGGATATGCCTTTGGCATGGGCATCGAACGCATTGCCATGCTGAAATACCAGATCAACGACCTGCGGTTGTTTTTTGAAAATGACCTGCGTTTCCTGCGGCAATTTGAATCGGCGGAATAAAATAGTTTCAGGCCCTTTCCTCCCTATCCGTGTCTTCGACTAAATCTTCTTTTCCGAGAATCTGCGAATGCTTCCGCTTTGCTTTTTCCGTAATCTCCGGGGTGATGTACTCGGTGGCGTTGCTGATGGCGTAAGTCAGAAAAGCAATGTCATCGGTAAAGCCGATGACCGGTAAGAAGTCGGCAACCAGGTCGGTGGGGAGAATAAAATATCCCAGTGCAGCAATGAACACCATCCTTACTTTCGGGGGAATGGTTTTGTCGGAAATCAATACAAACAGCAACAGCACATAGTACAAAAGTTTGCTTCCCAGCAGTCCCGAAAGTTTTTTCAGTTTTCTGGCCAATCCGGCTTCGCTATAATACTTTGTGTATTCGAGGACTTTTCTTCCACTCTTCATACCAGCTAAACGTAAAAAGTCAGAAAATGTTTTTGGATTGTTTTCCCGGAATGATGATTTGCTGCAGTTCATGCAGTTCGTTACATTCCATCAGAAGTTCCAGGCCTTTTATGGAAGTCATGTCCTGCTCAAAAACGCCAAGCACATTTTTAATTTTCCGCAATCCGGCGGCCATGGTGCTGAGCTGGTTCCGGTCAATGGGATTCTTAACCAGAAAGAAGTAATCGTAGGTTTTAAGCGCGGGCAACAGTTTTTGACCGGGATGGTTGTTGCCGATAAGGAAACAGCTAAGGTATTTATTACCCTGCCTGTAGTAAAACCAGGGATAGCCCGGCCCCTTCTCCGAGATGTTGAGATCGGCGTATTTTTTCAGATGAATTTCAAGCCGCTTGTTAATGAAATAAGCCAGGCTGTAATCTTTCAGGGTACTGACAATGGCCAGCAGGTGGTAGCCTTCTGAGAAGTCGTAGTTCCCGGATACTTTTCTTTTCATTGAGGGCAAAATTTCAGCTCAAAGGTAAGCAACAATGCGGTTTTAAAAACAAGGCTGTGAAAAAGGAAAAGCGGTCACTCCTGTACCATCCCGGCAGAAATTTTCATCCAGGCTTTCTCAGCGGCACCGTTTTCAGCTCCTTTGATGGAAAAATCCTGTGCCTCTGCTATGGCTTCGCCGTCAACGACAATGGCGACAAAATAACGCTTTTTATTTTTCTCCATAATTTCTTCAACCACTTTAAACTCCAGCTTATTCTTTTCCTTTTGTGCCCACTCGATCATCCTGCTTTTGTAGCTCAGTTCGGTTTCGGCCAGCTGTTCCATGTCAAACTGCAGGTCGATGATCCTGCTGATGACTATTTTTCTGGTGAAGCGGTACCCCTTGTCAAGGTAAAGGGCGCCGATAAAAGCTTCAAAAGCATCGCCTGCAGCGGACTTTGAGCGTGAAGGATGAAAGGAAGCCGACAAACCCAACTGTTGCATGCCCAGTTTCCGGGAGAGCTTGTTGAGGGAATTCCGGCTCACGATTTTCGAGCGCATTTCGGTGAGAAAACCTTCAGGCTTGTATGGGTAGCGTCGGAACAAATAATCGGCCACAACAGTACTCAACACGGCATCACCAAGGTACTCCAGCCTTTCGTTGTTGATTTTAATGCCATTGATTTGCTTAATAGTCGCCGATTTGTGACGAAGCGCTAACTTGTAGAGATAAATATTTGAAGGATAAAACCCAAATATATTTCTGATGGACCTGTACAGCGCTTTATCAGAAGAAACTATCGATTTGAAAAACCCTTTTGAAACCAATTCGGTTTTTATTGAATAAACTTCTTAAAGATGATGGATGCATTGTGCCCGCCAAAACCAAAGGTATTTGAAAGGGCTGCATGAACCGTGCGTTTTTGGGCTTTATGAAAGGTAAAGTTTAGTTTGTTGTCGATTTCCGGATCATCGGTAAAGTGGTTGATAGTGGGAGGTATGATGTCGTTCTTTACAGCTAACAGGGCGGCAATGGCTTCAACAGCGCCGGCGCCTCCAAGCAGGTGTCCGACCATTGATTTCGTGGAATTAATGTTGATGTTATAGGCATGTTCACCAAACAAATTGACGATGGCCTTGGGTTCAATCACATCTCCCACCGGGGTAGAAGTGCCGTGGGTGTTGATGTGTTGGATATCGGCTGTGGTCATACCGGCATCTTCAAGGGCCGCTTTCATACAAAGGTAGGCACCCAGTCCGTCGGGATGTGGTGCTGTCATGTGGAAGGCATCACCTGATAAACCGGCACCCGCTACTTCGGCATAAATTTTTGCCCCGCGGGCAAGCGCATGCTCAAGTTCCTCAAATACCAAACCGCCTCCGCCTTCGCCCATGACAAAACCGTCACGGTCTTTGTCAAAGGGTCTCGATGCTGTTTTAGGATCGTCGTTGCGTGTGGAAATGGCGTGCATGGCATTGAAACCACCAACACCTACGTTGGTGACAGCCGCTTCGGAGCCACCGGTAATAAACGCATCAGCCTTTCCCAAACGAATGTAGTTGTAGGAATCGCACAAGGCATTGGCCGATGAAGCACAGGCCGAAACCGTTGCAAAATTAGGCCCCCTGAATCCGTGAATAATTGAAATATGACCTGCGGCAATGTCAGCAATCATTTTCGGAATAAAAAACGGATTGATTCGGGGCGTACCGTCGCCCAGCGCAAATGCGGAAATCTCGTCGTGGAAGGTCCCTAATCCGCCGATGCCCGATGCCCAGATAACACCAATACGGTTTTTATCCACATCAGCAGTGTCGAGGCCGGAGTCTTTTACCGCCTCGTCGGCTGCAATGATACCATACTGTGCATAGGCATCCACCTTACGCACTTCCTTTCGGTCGAAGTACTCCCTGGCATCGTAAGCTTTGATCTCGCAGGCGAATTTGGTTTTGTGCTTGCTGGTATCAAAATGTGTGATTGGGGCGGCTCCGTTCTCACCGCGAATCAGACCGTCCCAATAATCACTAACGTTTTTGCCAATAGGAGTTATCGCGCCAAGGCCAGTAACGACTACACGCTTTAACTCCATGATTTTGTTACCTTTTAAAGATGTGATTCAATGTAAGTGATGGCATTGCCAACAGTTTCAATTTTTTCAGCTTCTTCGTCAGGAATGGAAAGGTTGAACTCCTTTTCAAACTCCATGATCAGTTCAACTGTATCAAGTGAATCAGCACCTAAATCATTGGTGAAACTTGCTTCGTTGGTTACTTCACTTTCTTCAACTCCAAGTTTGTCAACAATTATGCTAACAACTTTTGCACGTACATCTGACATATTGAATTACTTTTATTGGTTAAATTAGCTGCAAAGAAAGGCATTAATGCATAAATAACCAACAAAAAAAGTAAATTATTAAAGGTTTTTTTTTTCAAGCATTTGCAATTCAATCAATTATTTAAAGCTTTAAAAATAACTGATTTGAAGAAAAGCTGTAGCAGAATAAGCGTATTTTTGAACCTCAAAAGTTAAAGCACACGCTCTCGTATGAAAAGAATTGCCCTGTTTGCATCGGGAAACGGAACCAATGCCGAGCGAATAGTCCGTTATTTTACAGTGGAAAAAACGGCTGAAGTTTGCCTGATCCTCACCAACAATTCCGAAGCCGGTGTGCTGGAAAGAGCCAAAAGACTGGGAATCCCCTCAGTTGTGTTTAGCCGGGATGACTTTTACAAATCAGACAAGATTCTGAGCCTGCTGAAAAACAACAAAGTTGACCTGATTGTTCTGGCCGGGTTCCTGTGGCTGGTGCCTGCAAATATTCTGCAATCTTTTCAAAACCGTATCGTCAATATTCATCCCGCCCTGCTGCCCAGATACGGTGGAAAAGGAATGTACGGAAAGCACGTACACAAAGCGGTGATTGATTCCGGAGATAAAAGTTCGGGGATCACCATTCACTATGTCAATGAAAAATATGACGACGGGCAAATCATTTTCCAGGCGGAAGTGGCCGTTGAATCCGGCGACACCCCCGACAGCCTGGCTTCAAAAATCCATGAACTTGAATACAAACACTTTCCGGTGGTGATTGAAAAAATCTTAGGAAAGTTGTAAACGCCTTCCGGCAGAAGACTTCAACTTCAGTAGCTGTTCCATTTCACCGCCTTTTCAAACGGTTTCCTGATCTTTTTCCTGTGCTTGTAATCCTCCGGAGTGTAGCCCAGTGTGATAAGCAGGGGGATTGTTTTTTTCTCGGGGACGTTGAGCAGGCTTTTGACCGCCCTTTCGTCGAACCAGCCCAGCATGCAGGTACCCAGGCCTTCTTCGGTGGCTTGCAGGCAAAAATGCTCGGCGGCAATACCGATGTCCATCAGGGGGTACTCCTTTTTTTTAATGCGGCCTCCCACCTCGGTAATGACTTTGGGTTTTTCCATCACCATCGCAACAATCACGGGCGCCTGCGGTACAAAATTGTTGAAGGTTTTTAATGGACCGATGGTTTTGGCCGCCACTTTGGCTTTCAGTCCGGGTTCGTCAACCACCACAAAGGTCCAGGGCTGCGAGTTGCTGGCCGAAGGGGCCAGGCGCGCGGCTTCCAGGCAACGTTCAATTTTTTCCTTTTCCACCGGCCGGCCGGTGTATTTGCGGTCGCTTTGGCGTTTTTGTATCAAATCCAGAAAGTCCATTTTTACCATCGTTTCATTTCAAATTCTATTCCTTTGTTGCCCCTCAGGTTTTCCGTTCTTTTGACGAAGACCGAATCATCCTCAAAATCAAGGATCACCCTGTTGGGGTAGGCGGCATTGGGGTTTTCGAAGGTGAAGCTGCCAAAACGTGCTTCTACCAAGGGATAACGGTCTTCGCCCGATGACTTTTCGGGACGCAGGATGACGAAGTAAAGGCTGTCGGTATTCCTTTCCAGGCGGTAGCGTTCCAGGATCAACAGCCGGCCGTTTTGCTGTTTTGAAAAAGTGTAACCCGACAGGCTTGAGTCGTTTTCCGACTGCCAGCGCTCAAACAACACCACGTTTCCGGTTGACTTCCAGCGACCATTCAACTGCTTGAGGGTTTGAAACGCTTTTTCCGGCCCCGGTGTGCAGGCCGCGAAAAAAAACAGCAATGTCAGCAAGGCCGGAATGAAAATGTTTTTGTTCATCTGTTTTTCCCCGTAAGGGCAGGTTTTTTTTAATTACTCTATTTCAGTTTTTCGACTAGCACTAAAAATAGTGCGGGTTTCGTAGTACTGCTCTTTCCGCTTACCGTTATTTTTGTTATCGGGTTTATCAGTTCTTTTACTTTTGATTCACTGGCTTTATCAAGATTACCTTTTCGGATGTGTCAGCCAAGTCTTTTTCTGATGGCTTCGGTTTCCTTTTCGAAACCCGGTTTACCCAGCAGGGCAAACATATTCTTTTTGTACGCCTCCACCCCCGGCTGGTCGAAAGGGTTCACTCCCAAAAGATAACCGCTGACAGCACAGGCCATCTCAAAAAAATAGATGAGTTGTCCCAGAACATTGGGGGTAACTGCCGGGATTTGAATACGCAAATTGGGCACACCGCCATCCACATGGGCCAGGGTTGTGCCGGTTTCAGCCTGACGATTCACCTCGTGCAGGCGCATGCCGGCAATGTAATTCAGCTTGTCGAGATTGTTGGCCGCGTGCGGAACACTGAGCGTGTGCTGCGGCTTTTCAACGGAAATGACGGTCTCGAACAAATTGCGTAGGCCATCCTGGATGTACTGTCCCATGGAATGCAAATCAGTGGTGAAGCCCACCCCGGCCGGGAAAATGCCTTTTTGCTCCTTGCCTTCGCTTTCGCCATAAAGTTGTTTCCACCATTCGGTAAAATAAAACAACCGCGGCTCGTAGTTCACCATGATTTCCGTGGTTTTTCCGGAGGTGTAAAGGGCATTGCGCACGGCTGCGTAAGCAGCAACGGGGTTGTTTCCGATCGCCGTACTTTCCGCCAAATGTTTTTTCATTTTGGCACCGCCTGCCAGCAGTTCCCTGATGGAAAACCCCGCCACAGCAATGGGCAGCAGTCCCACGGGAGTCAGCACCGAATAGCGGCCGCCAACGTCGTCGGGCACCACAAAAGTCTCGAAACCTTCCTCGTCGGCTAACTGTTTTAAAGCGCCTTTCTCCTTGTCGGTGACGGCAGTTATGCGCAGGCGTGCTTCTTGCTTACCATACTTTTTCTCCAGATGGTTTTTCAGGATTCTGAAAGCAATGGCCGGTTCGGTGGTGGTTCCCGATTTAGAGATGACCGTCAGGCTGTAGTCTTTATTATCGAGGATTTCCAGTAAATCGCTCAGGTAATCTTCCGAAATATTTTGTCCGGCATACAGCACAGCAGGGCCGTCGTTTTTTTTGAGATGTAAAAAATGATGCGAAAGGGCTTCTATAACGGCCCGTGCTCCCAGGTACGAACCGCCGATGCCTACCACCACGAAAACCTCCGACTTGCTGCGGATGGTTTTGGCCAGACTTTCGATTTTTTCAATGATTTTTTCTCCCGTGTTGTCCGGCAAATCCATCCACCCCAGGAAGTCGTTACCGCGTCCGGTTTTCCCGTAAAGCGCACTGAAACTGTCGTCAATCCGTTGCTGAAAAGCATTGATTTTTTCTTCCGGAACAAAATCCAGGGCATTATCGTAACTGAATTTCAGATCAATCATTTTACTGTTTTTTGGAAGTGCGAAGGTAGGGAAAAATGGTAGTTGAACTGAAACATGGGTGCTTGCACTTTCTTAGAACTCATTCCGAAAAGAAGATATTTTGGCCTAAAAAAGCAAGTCAACCTCCTAAATTAGGCCTAAAAAAGGAGATTAACCTCCATAATTAGGCCTAAAAACGAAGGTTGGTCTCATTGAATGGCAATAAATTTCTTCGTTTAATTTTGAAATCTTAAATAGTTTACCTTTATGTCATTAAACTTTACCGCCATGGCACAACCGGAAATCAAATTACTGGAACAGCAAATCGCCCGCTTAAACGAAAAAGACTTCGACCTGGAAGCCTGGAAAAAATACACCATCATCGTACTGGCCCGTATTTTCGGCAGTAAGGACGAAAAGATCCGGCAGGTTGAGCAATTGGAATCTGAGTTCAGTTCCTGGTCGCTGCGGGATGCATCGGGAAACAAATCCTATGAAGAACGAACAAAAAAGCTGGCCAAGGAAATCCTTACGGCCGCCATCGACGAGATCAGAGTTTTCGGACTTTCGGAAAGCGGCATGGACAAGCAGGATCAAAATCTGGAAGACATCCTGAATATTATGCTGGATGAGTTGAAAGGCTCACAGGTGAAACAACTGAAACAAATCCTGTCGTCCCGGGAAAGCAAAGCGGAAAAGCAGCGAAAAATCAAGGAGTTGCTGGAAGAAATGGGTGAAAAAGGTGCCAATGCGGTTCTCACTTCCATACTGTTGCATCCCGTGATGGGCAAGCTGATTACCAAACAATAAAAAGCGGGGCAGGCTTTCACACCTTCCCAACGCACCGTTCCGCCGTCAGATCAATCTTTAGAAATGCAGCTTGTGGTAATCGAATTGCTGGTTGTTGCGGTAACCGTTGATTTTGGCGGCAAGCCGCAGGAAAATAACCAGGTTTTTCTTTTTTAACCAGTTGATGGCATTCGGATTACCGTTGATGGCGTCGGCAAACACAAGCAGAAAATCAAATTCAAATTTCCGCAGCCAGGCAACCGCATCGACTTTCTTATCGATGGCGCCGTCCAGCGCGGCGTATTGGGGGTACTTGTTTTTCATCAGCCAGTCGATGGCCTCTTTACTTCCCCTGATGCCGCTGCTCAGCGCAGCCAGTTCGGGGTAGCCGTTTTCCAGCAGCCAGGTGTAAAATTCCTCACCCTCGGGTTCAAAAGTTTCCCCGAATGCCATCAATATTTTTACCGGATACTTTAACATGATCTCTTTTTAACCGTTCCACGTGCCGGCCGTGCTATCAATACCTGTCAAGACAATTCAACTCGGTAAACGCCCTGACCAGGCGCTCGATCATGGCCTCTTCGCCGGCCCTGAGCCATTTGCGCGGGTCGTAATATTTTTTGTTGGGAACATCCTCGCCGTCGGGATTACCGATCTGTCCTTGCAGGTAATCGTGGTATTTCGATTCGTAAGCACGCACCCCGTCCCAAAATGCCCACTGGGTGTCGGTGTCAATATTCATTTTGATGACGCCGTACGAAATGGCTTCTTTAATCTTGGCCGGCTCCGAACCCGATCCGCCGTGGAAAACAAAGTTCACGGGATTGGGTCCCGTACCGTATTTTTCTTCGATGTACCGCTGTGAGTTGTGCAGGATGACCGGCTCCAGTTTCACATTGCCGGGCTTGTACACACCATGTACATTGCCAAATGCCGCAGCCACCGTAAACCGCTTGCTCACCGAAGAAAGCACTTCAAAGGCACGGCTCACTTCTTCGGGTTGGGTGTAAAGTTTAGAGCTGTCGATGTTGGTGTTATCAACCCCGTCTTCCTCGCCGCCGGTGATGCCCAGCTCGATTTCCAGCGTCATGTCCATTTTGGTCATGCGCTCCAGGTATTTTCTGCTGATTTCCAGGTTTTCTTCCAGCGGCTCTTCCGACAGGTCGAGCATATGCGAACTGAACAGGGGTTTTCCGTTGGCGGCAAAGTATTCTTCTCCGGCATCCAGTAATCCGTCAATCCAGGGCAATAGTTTTTTGGCTGCATGATCGGTATGCAGAATCACCGGAATACCGTACATTTCAGCCAGGTGATGAATGTGAAGAGCTCCCGAAACACAGCCTGCAACAGCCGCCTGCTGACCACCGGCCTTCAGTCCTTTGCCGGCATAAAACGAACCGCCTCCGTTGGAAAACTGGATGATTACCGGCGATCCCACCCGGGCTGCCGCCTCCATCACCGAATTTATCGAGTTGGTACCCACTACATTAACAGCAGGAAGCGCAAACTGTCCTGCCTTGGCTGCCTCAAAAATGTATTGTAAATCGTCACCGGTGACAACTCCGGGTTTTATTTTGTTTGAAATCTTCGTCATTTTTTCAGTTTTTATTGCGTTAAACAAGGTTCAAAATTAAGGTATTTTCTTAAAATTGTGTGATTTAATTTAACGGGAATCCGGAGGTTTACCGCTTCTGTTGAAAGCATGGTGTAATCCTCTCCGTTCTTTCCGCTTGCGGTAGATTTTTCGTCAAATACATTTTTTTTATCTTTACCCGCTCAAAAAATGCAAACTACCCGGTTAGCGAGGCCGGAAATCCACAACCGAACAATATGATTAAGAAGATATTAGTGGCCAACAGGGGAGAGATTGCCATTCGTGTAATGCGTTCCTGCCGCGAAATGGGCATCAAATCTGTTGCCGTTTTCTCAGAAGCTGACCGCACTTCCATGCATGTCCGTTACGCCGATGAGGCCTACTGCATCGGTCCGGCGCCTTCAAACGAAAGTTACCTCGTGACTGATAACATCATCGAA
The DNA here is from genome assembly GCA_024276895.1 of Bacteroidota bacterium. GTDB lineage: Bacteria > Bacteroidota > Bacteroidia > Bacteroidales > F082 > B6-G9. Next base: position 1,210 of record JAJRWG010000115.1, on the reverse strand, counting down.
GTTGCAAAAAAAAGTGGTGCCGACGCCATCCACCCTGGATACGGATTCCTGTCGGAGAATGCGGAGTTCTCAGAAACCTGTGAAAATGAAGGCATCATCTTCATCGGCCCTTCGGCCTATGCCATCAACACCATGGGCGACAAGATCACGGCACGGAAAAAGATGCAGCATGCCGGCGTTCCGGTTGTTCCGGGTACGACAGAACCCATCACCGACCTGGACAAAGCAGTCGAAATCATTAAAAACATTGGCCTGCCTGTGATGATCAAAGCAAGTGCAGGCGGCGGCGGCAAGGGCATGCGCCTGGTCACCAAAGAAGAAGACATCCTTTCAGCGGTGAGCTCGGCAAAATCGGAGGCCGGCGCCTCTTTTGGCAACGACGCCGTTTACATCGAGAAATACATCAATTCACCCCACCACATCGAGTTTCAGATTCTTGCCGACAAGCATGGTAATTGTGTCCACCTGTTCGAGCGCGAATGCTCGGTGCAGCGGCGCCACCAAAAAGTTGTGGAAGAAACGCCCTCGCCCATTATGACCCCGGAGGTCAGGAACGAAATGGGTAAACATGCGGTGGCAGCGGCAAAAGCCGTGGATTATGCAGGAGCCGGAACCATTGAGTTCATTGTTGACGACGACCTCAACTATTATTTCCTGGAAATGAACACACGCTTGCAAGTGGAACACCCCATCACCGAAAGGGTGGTCAGTGTTGATCTTGTGAAGGAGCAGATCAGAATCGCCAACGGGGAAAAACTCCGGCTCAGGCAGCAGGAGCTCAGCCAGAACGGTCATGCCATTGAAGTGAGGATTTACGCCGAAGACCCCGACAACAATTTCATGCCAAGCCCCGGCGTTATTAAACATATCAGTGAGCCGCTGGGCCTGGGTGTACGTCATGACGGTTACGTTTACGAAGGTTACGAAATCCCCATGCATTACGATCCGATGATTTCCAAGCTCATCGTCTGGGCTCCCACGCGCGAGGAAGCCATTGAACGTATGAAAAGGGCGTTGTTTGCCTACAAAATCACCGGCATCAAAACTTCCATTCCTTTCCTGAGCAGGGTGATGGACATTCCCGCCTTTGTCAAGGGTCGTTACAACACCCACATTATCCAGGACAACCCGGAGTACCTGGAACCCAAAGAGAGCACCTCACAAACGGTGAAAGATGTTGCCACCATTGCCGCCTTTGTTGACTACCTTT
>JAJRWG010000114.1 GCA_024276895.1 Bacteroidota bacterium | reverse complement strand
TTTCTCGGCAAGCAGTACCCGGAAACCCTGGCCCGGATCCAGCCGCTTCTCAGGGAAATTGGTGATAAAGCAATCATATCCCTCACTGATATGAATGATTATGGAGTTGTCGATATAGCTGCCCTGGTGATCAACGACAATTATTTTTCCCGGTCAGCGACAATTAAAATTCCCGTTTCAACTTCTTAGTTTTCTTGATTTTTTTCGTTTATATTTTTTCTTTTTTTAGATTGTTCGAGTCGGTAACTTGGTAGATTTAACTCCAAGATTATGCTGTGATGAACCAATCGGTCAATGGCAGCAGCCGTAGTCATTGGATCCTTGAAAATTTGCTCCCACTTGGAAAAGGCAAATTACTTGTCAACATTACAGAGCCACGTTCATAGCGGTCAGCCAGCAGTGTAAAGAGCACCTCCATTTCTTCCCGACTCTGCTGCACATACCCTATATCATCAATAATAATGGCATGATATTTAGAGAATTTTTTCAGTACTCTCGCAAGTTTCAGATCCCGTTTGGCGATTAGCAATTCCTGGACCAGCAGGTTGCAGGGAGTAAACCGGATGCGCCTGCCTTGCTGGATTAACTCCTGGCCGATGGCACAGAGCAGGTGAGTCTTGCCGCTGCCTGGGTTGCCGAAAGCCAGAACATTTTCATTCCGATCCACAAATGAACCATCAAGAAGATGATCAACATGAGAGTTTACCTTGACCGGCAGACGCCTTCTGTCAAATACCTCCATGTTTTTCTCAAGCGGCAATTTTGATTCCCGCATATAGCGAACAGTACGCTTGTGCCCTCTTTCCTCACATTCTCTTTTTGATAATTCCAGGAGATAATGCTCATGTGTGAGTGATTCCTGGCGGGCCAGGTCAGCCTCGGCCTGATAACATTCCCGGAAAGTAGGAAGATGCAGTTCCTTCAGATGCCGGGTGAGCGTGGAGTGTATTTCTATCATGCCGTCACCTCCGCTCCGCTGAGAAGACAGTCATAAGCATGCAGAACAACCGCCGAAATTCTAATATCGGTTACCGGCACCTGTTTCTGGTCGGAGAAGACAAGTTCCTCCACTGTTTCTGCTGTAACAGGTCTATTCCGGTCAAACAAAAAAAGCAGTGCGTCATCCACAGCTGATTCACTTTCTTTGGCAGCCAACTTCAGAATCAGAAGATATTCTTTGCTGGCCTTTGTAACCGTATGGTGTCCTTTTAACTCGTCATAGGCCATCCGGAAACGGCTTGTTGGAAAAAGGTCACTGCGATAACGGTAGTTCTCAAAGGCGCCGGGTTTGCGTACCAGCCAATCGATTATATGCCGGTATTGAATGTGATGGTTGCCTGAACCACGCAAACGAGGAATATCTTCAATATGGCTCTGGCCGTGCCATACCTCCAGGCGCTCTGCATAAAGTCGCACCGTCACCTTCTCACGGATAAGTCGGCTGTGTACCGAATAGACATTGTGCTTTACCCGGATAGTACTGCTTGGCCCCACCCCAACTATGAGCTTTGTACTGGCTGACAACTGCTTGGCGGGCAAAGAACGTAATACCGCCAGTTCTTCTTTGAAACGGACATGCCGGTTAGAGTTGAGTTGCGCAAAGAGCCCCTCCAAAAATATCTCATATTCTTTTCGAGTGGAAAAATTACGACTGTCACGGAGCATGAGCGCTTGGTCTACGGCTTTCTTGAATCGACAATTTCGCTGCTCCACATCACCGTTCTCATTGGGACTCGCCGGGTTAGTCTTACGTCCAATCAATTTATAGTAAGACAATAGTCCTTGGTAGCGCTGGGTAAATTCTTCCGGATTCGCAGGTTTATTCACTGCCGTTGACAGTCGGTCGGTCTGGTGTGCCTCTGGAACTCCGCCAAGCTTCCATAAAGCTTTCTGCAGGCCGTCACTGAGACTCTCGAAACTCTCAGAAAAACAAACCGTACCAGCTTCCCAGTTCGAATATGTGAGGACAAAATGATATATCAGGTGATCAAATGGTACACCGCCTATGGTGATCCCTAATTTACCCATGTGAGTAAAATCAGACTGGCTTAATTTGCCAGGCTTGTGTACCTGCGGGAAAAATACCTCCCTGGCAGGTCCTTCTGTTGCCCGCCAGTTTTTTACCCTCCTCTGGAAGGTCCGAACCTGGCCATCTGAAAAGCGTCCTGGATACTGCCGCTGCAAATGTTCGAATAAGGTCTTTGCTTCAAGGCCGGAATTGTTATCCAAAAACGATTTGATATATTCCCATATTTCCTCAAACGGGTCTTCGCGAGTTCGCCAGGTGCGTATCCGCTCTGCCAGCAATTCACTGGGAAGCTTGTCCAAATCCCGATATTTACGGGCTGTCTTTTCGTCCATTCCTGACTTGGTGGCTGCAACACCAAACGTCATTTTCTCCTGTAAATACTTCATCAATTTCCTCGCCTGGTTGTCTGTGATCATTCATAGTCCTCCTTTCGTTGGACTTGAATAATCTATCTTTAATCAACCGGGAAAAATAATTGTCGTCAGGCGGGAATTATAATTGACGCTGGTCATTTTCATCCTGCACAACCTGTTGATCTCACCTGATCCATTGATTTACCCGGTAATGGCAGGCATAATTTTCTGCATTAAAGATTGTATGAGTCTCTCTGTTTCCTGCTGATCATTTTTGTTGAAATAATTTCCTGAGAAACGAATTAAAGCGCCACTTTTATCTCCTGATAAGAGACTGTTTTTAGCGAGATTTAAACGCATCTTGAAGTAATTTTGCCCCATAAA
>JAJRWG010000113.1 GCA_024276895.1 Bacteroidota bacterium | reverse complement strand
TGAGCACCAGTGCACCCAGCAGGCAGAACAGAATGGAATAGATGATCAGAAAAGCAAAATATTTGATGGTCAGGAAGGAGGAAACGAACAGCACGGCAAAACCGAGCATGACCGAAAAAGCATTAATGGTGATGCCCCGGCCGGTGGTGTCCAGCGTACGCCTGACAGCCTCAGCCGGTGTTTTGTCCTGGTGGATTTCGTGTTTGTACCGCCAGAAAAAATGAATGGTGTAATCCACCCCCACACCGATGGCAATGGATGAAAGCATGGCCGTGGCAATGTCCAGCCTGATGCCCAGCCAGCCCATGGTGCCGAAAAGGGTAACGACGGTAAAAACCAGCGGCAGACTGCCCAGCAAACCCGCGACCACCGAGCGGAAGATGAGCATCAGCAAAAGGGCGATGGCCACGATGGCAAACAGCAGCGAATAAATCTGCCCGCGGATGATGGATTGCGCCATCTCCAGGTCGATAAGGCAGTAGCCACCCGTCAGCCGGAAAGCGGGGTCATCCGCAGTCAGTTCATTAATCCGCTGCGCCACCTGTTCCACGGCAAACTTTGAATCGGCCCTGAACTGCACGTTCATCACGGCTTTTTCATAATTGAAATCCACGTAGTCTTCAAAGTCTTCGGGATTGCCGTTCATGGCATAAAGTTCCAGGTACTGGGCCACACCGGCTTCGGTGGGAGGGATGCGGTCGTAAAGCACATCGCCGGGATCGTTCAGCGCCTTACCCATCTGTCTGATGATGGTTGCAATGGAAATGACGTTGCCCGTTTCCGGCATTTTTTTCAGCTCCTTTTCGTAGTTGTCAAGCCGCTGCAACAGCGTGGGGTCTTTGATGTTGCCTTCGAACAGTACCGAGATGTTCTTGGTTCCGCCGAACTTTTCGTTCACCAGTGCGGTGGCCTGCCTGAAGGGGTGGCGGGCAGGCAGGAAATTCTCGGAATTGGAGTCGGAGTGAAGGAAATAAACGCCAGAACCGGCCAAAAGCAGCACAATGCCGAACAACACCAGCACCATTACCGGGTAGCGGGTAGTTTTGTCACCGAAAAATTTCAGTACCCGCGCGATGATTTTTCCCCCACTTTGGCGGGCCTTTGCTCCGGGTTTCTTTTTTTCTTTCCGCGTTGCAAAAAAAGCAGGGATGAAAGTCAGGCTGAAAATGAGTGCAAAAGCAATCCCCAGGGCAGAGGCAACCCCCAGTTCCCTTGCCGGGCGCAGGATGTGGGTGACCAGTCCCAGCACCCCGACGATGGTCGTCAGTCCCGTGATTACGATCGGGCTTTTCAGGTAGTGCAGGCTTTGCCGGGTGATCTGTCCGGGCGACCGTCCTGCATGTGCGGCGCTCAGTTCCTGATAGCGTGCCACAAAATGCACCCCGTAGTTGTTGGCGATGGCGATCATCATCACCGGGGCAAGAATGGTGATAATGCTCAGCTCCCATCCCATAGCGGGGAAGAATCCCATGGAAATGATGATGGCCATGCCCACCACCAGCATAGGTGCCAGAACGGCTTTCCATTCGCGGAAGGAAATGAAGAGAAAAACAAGCATCAGCAGCACTCCCAGTGGCATGAGCAGCAGCATGTCGTGCGAGATGTCGGAGTTGATCTGGCTGCGCAGGACAGGGTAACCGGCTTTGAAAACTTCCTCCCGGCCGGGATATTTTTTCAGGACTTCGTCAATGACGGCCATCACTTTTTCGTCACCCGTCCCTTCCTTCACTTTCAACACCAGCAGGGTAGAGCTGAAGTCGTCGGAAACCAGACTCTTGTAAACGAATTTGTTCTCCCTGATCCGTTGCCGCAGCGCTTCCCGCTGTGTCGGGCTTTTGGGAAGGCGTCTGACAACGGGTTCCACCACCATCATGCCGTCTTCACCCTTGATGCTTTTTACATCGAACAGGCTGATCACCTCGCTGAAAATGCCGGACCTGCCAAATGCCTTGCCGACATTCTTCAGCCTTTTCAGTGTGCTTTCGCTGAGGACGTCGTCCGTTTTAAAAATGATGATGACCGGATCGGGATCGCCAAACAGTTCTTTGATCTCACGGTAATTGGCGGTGGCACTGCTGTTTTCGGGCAGGTACTCTTCCAGGTTGGCGTTGATCCGGGTGTTCAGCAGGGGGATGGCCGCCAACAGGGTCAGCAGCACCGGTCCGGCGATGAACCACTTTCTGAATTTCACTACTGTTTCTTCGAACTTCATCATCTTTGGTTTTGACCGTTAAAAACTCACTTTCAACTGGAAAAAAATACCGTTCATCACATCCGCCGAATAAAAAAACAGCGATTTGTCGGGCCCTTTGGAGTAAAACCCGCCGAGCGCTGCCTGCAGCCTGTCGGTGATGTCCCATGTCAGTGCTGGTCTGACGAACCACTCGTCGGAAGTAAAGTTGTAGTAGCTGAAAATTTCGGCGCGCAGGGTTTCGTGAACAAAGCCCCGGCTCAGTGTCAGCGAAAGGGCGTGGTTGAATACCTCCTGCTGATAGAAGATCCTTCGGTTGAACTGTGTCAGTTCTTTGTTTATCATGGCGGTGATGTAATCCTGCATGGTAATGTTGTTGCCCGGCGACGGGGGCTCGGGTTCGGTAAGTGAGGTAAAATCAAAAGTATAGGTGCCGATGTACTGCAGGATACTCGTCATCCCCCAAAAGTCATGTTCCAGGGCAAGCACGTACGACAGTCCCGGATTGGGAATGTACATGTTGTCGCGGTAGTCGGTGGTGTGGTTGTACGCCAGCTCGCCGCGAACAACCCATGATCCAGCGGGAATGGCAAAATCGAAGCCGGTGGTATTTTTCAGGAATGTTTGCGCGGAAAGTTTGATGTCGGGGATGATGCCTCCCCAGATCAGTTCTTTCAGGTCGAATCCGTACATCGTGCTGAACCCCCGAAAGTAGGAAACCGAAAAGCCAATGGCAGGCAGATGAACATTAAGCCTTCCGGCGACAGCCGTGTTCTCAAAAGAGGCCTCCGGGAAGGCCGGGTTGGTGAAGCTGGTGGTTTGGCCCAGGTCGAACAGTTCGTAGCGGTAAACCGAGGGCCGGTAAAACGGGATGCCGATGGCCTCCAGCTCGATCTGGGGGGTGATCCGCCAGCGGGCCTGCAACAGGAAATTGGGCAGTGTCTGGTCATCGGGTTCGGGGGTCAGGAAAAAGTAATCCGCAGGGGTGATGTTGTTGGTGGGATTGAAACCGTCAGTCCGTCCCCATTTGATGATCTTTTCTCCCAGGTAAATATCGAATTTGTCCGACTCGTAGCCCGCGTAGGCTTCCTTCAACTGGAAAACGGTACCCAGGCTGTCGTACTGCAAGCCGCCGCGAAAACGCAGGTCGGCAAAAAGAAAAGCGTGCTTTGCGGACACTTCGCCCTGCAGGGCAAACTCGCCGAAAACCGACTGGTAGTCGAACGATTTACTCCCACCGTAAAACACGCCTCTTCCATAACCGCCAAGACTGATGGCGGGCTTGTCCGTTTCATCACTGCCCGTGGTGCTGCTTTCGAACAGCCCCTGGGCGTTCAGGGTGAGTGTGGCGAAAACGAACAGCATAAGCGTAAGGAACTTGTTTTGCGTCTGCAACATCGAAGCTTTGTTTTTGCTGCAATGTTAGTCGGTTGGAACTGCAAAAAGGTGCAATGCGCACAATCGGGACTGCTTGTACCGGTGCAAAAGCCGCGCAGACATTGTTGGGAGGAGGGGGGAGGATTAGTGATTTGTGATTGGTGATTTGTGCTTTGTGCTTTGAGTTTTTTATTAGAGATTTTTGACTTGCGATTTGTAAAACCTTCCGGCGTCCGCCTCAGGTGAATCCGGAAGTTGTCAGTGCGTTGACCTTTCGGGTGGCCTTGCTCCCGAAAGGTCGGAAGGTACCGGCTCCAGATGTTATGCGTTTCCGGGACTTGCCTTCAGCAAGACGCCGGAAAGTTTTTGGAATAACGAACGCCGATTAACGATTTAAGGTTTCTGATATTCAGCCACTTCATCATTCATTATTCGATATTCAATTCGATATTCATTCAGCCCTCCCCCAAACCCTTTTTGTACTCCGCCGGGGTTGTGCCCGTGAGCTTGCGGAAGACCGAAAAGAAAGCCGACTTACTGTTGAAACCGCATTCGTAGCCAATGGCCTCGATGGAGTAGTGGCGGTAAGAAGGATTTTAAAGCATCGCTTTTACCGCTTCCACGCGATGGTCGTTCACGTAGCGGTAGAAATTTTTCCCGATTTCGGTGTTCAGCACTTCGGTAAGCTTGTGGCGGGGGATGCCCAGCTTCCGCGAAACCGCTCCGATGGTCAGCCCGC
>JAJRWG010000112.1 GCA_024276895.1 Bacteroidota bacterium | reverse complement strand
ACTGCCAACTGCTGACCGAATCCTCCCTAATAAACACATTCAAACATTCCGCTTCCCAATCGTGATTTTTCATAGCTTTGTAGTGGGTTTGGAACTGGAGAAAAACATACTTGTTTGTCCGCTCGATTGGGGGCTGGGCCATGCCACACGGATGGTTCCTGTGATTGAGATATTTGTCCGCAAGGGGGCAAACGTATTCCTTGCTGCCGACAACCGACCACTGGCATTTTTGCGGCAGCGTTTTCCGGGCTTGCCGTTTGTCAGATTTCCCGGCTTTGTACCCGTTTATCCCGAAAAGGGCTCGATGACCCGGACCATGCTGATGGATTTCCCGAAGATGAGAAAGTCAGCAGAAAAATCCCATGCCCTTTTGCAGGATTTGATTGACGAGAAAAAAATTGATGTGGTTATTTCCGACAACCGTTACGAAATGCACTCCTGCAAGGTTTATTCGGTATTCGTTACACACCAGATACACATTCACACATCCGGCCTGCAAAAGCTGGCCAACCCCATCATCAGGTTAACGGCCAACAGTTACATCCGCGAATACGATGAGCTTTGGATTCCTGATATGCCCGGCGAACCCAACCTGTCAGGCGTACTTTCCCACTCAGGAAAAATGCCCATTGGCAATACCCACTTCATCGGGCCGCTGAGCCGGTTTGCAGGCATGAATACCGAACCTTCGCAAGAGTCTGTTGACCTGCTTGTACTAGTTTCGGGCCCCGAACCGCAGCGCAGCCTTTTTGAAAAAATGCTGATCGACCAGGCTTTGAGATCAAGCCTCAAGGCGGTTGTTTTGCAGGGTAAGCCGGAGGCTTCGGGAATAGAGCAGAAAAAAAATGTAAAAATCATCCCCCACCTGCCTGATGGGGAACTGGCGGCATTGATCCGGTCGGCGAAACTGGTTGTCAGCCGTCCCGGCTACTCCACTTTAATGGATTTAGCAGTTTTCGGAAAGAAAGCCGTTTTTGTTCCGACTCCGGGGCAAACGGAACAGGAATACCTCGCCCGAAGACTTTTTGAAAAGGGGATGGCATTTACCCAAAAACAGGCACAGTTCAACCTGAAAGAGGCCGTCAGCAGAGTGCAAGGTTTTAGCGGGCTGTTTAAAACGGGCAACAGCACAAAACTGGAAGAGCGTATCGAAAAGCTGTTCCGGTAGCCTGCACCGCGTTTGGCAGGGAATCCGTACTTTTGCTGACCAATAATTAGAAACATGCTCATTACCAAAGAAATGAAACTGGCCGACGTGATCCTTCACGATCATCACATTATCCCGGTGATCAACCGTTTTGGTATTCACCTGGGCTTTGGCGACCAAAGTATTGAGGAAATCTGTACGAGCCACGGGTTGAATGTCGGGTTTTTTATCACCATCGTGAACACTTTTCACGACAAACAGTTTTTTCCCAAGCGGCATTTACTAAGTTTTCCGGCCAGCATGCTGGTGGAGTATCTGCGCAAAACCCATCTGTACTACATTGATGATAAAATACCGGAGGTCGAAAGGCTGATCCGGGAAATGACCGACCGGGCTGAAGGTAATGCGGAACCCTACCGGCTGGCCAGAAATTTCTTCACCTAGTACAAAACAGAACTGATTACACACATCGACCGCGAGGAGCAGCGGGTTTACCCTTACGCCATCGCGCTGGAGGAAGCCCTGAAAACGGGAGAGCTTGCCGATGAAATCGCACAACAGTTCGGCAGTTATTCGATCACCGATTACGAAGCCGAGCATGAGGATGTGGAAGAAAAACTGTTCGACCTGAAAAACATCATCATCAAATACCTGCCCGAACCCACCGACGACAGGTTGAGTTTTAAAATCCTTGACGATCTGTTTACCCTTGAGAAAGACCTGAACGAACATGCCCGCATGGAAAACCTGATCCTTATCCCCAAGGTCGAGGCCATGGAATTTGCACTAAAGAAACTGACAGGAAAAAATGATTGAACGCCTCACAGTGGTACTGGTTGAATGCAGTTTTTTGCTGCGAGCAGGCATCGAAAACCTGCTGGGCGAACTGCCGGGACTGATGCTGAAGGAGGTGTTCGACGGAACGGAAAAGCAACTGCCCGGTAAAGTGATGGCCCTCAAGCCCGATCTGGTGATCGTCAATTGCAATCTTGAGCAGAAAAAACTGTTTCAATTGGTGAACACAATGAATGGTGAGCCTAGCATCGTCCAGGTGGGACTGGTGGACGACAGCATACCACTGAATATTCGCAGCCGGTTTCACCATGTGCTGCATGCAGGCGAAGGAAAATTTGAGTTGCTGGAAGCTTTGCGGAAGATCATCGGACACCGGCCTGAAAAAAACGGAAGTGGTAATGACCCCCAAAACCTCAGCGCGCGTGAACTTACCGTCCTGAAAAAAGTAGCCCTGGGCCATACCAACCAGGAAATTGCCGACGAACTGTTTCTGAGCATCCACACCGTGATGACCCACCGCAAAAACATCACCAGGAAACTGGGCATCAAAACCGTTTCGGGCCTCACCGTTTATGCGCTGATGAACAAGCTGGTGGCGATGGATGATGTGGAACGGAGAAAAGAATAGAGCCTGTCGGTGAGTACTCATCTTCACGAGATTGAAAAAATCTGTCCACAACCGTTTATTTGCGAAGCCTCAATAAGTAAGCCTGTGTGGAGGGATGCCGTGGCAATCTCATACTGGTTTGATTTTTTCGTTTGGAGGGGATTCCTTCGGGCGGTTGCCCTCGGAATTGAACGGAAAGAAGTCGGGGATTCCTCCGCTTGTTCCTTGCTCGGAATTAAACGAAAAGTGGTTGGGGGATCCCTTTGCACCTCTTACACCGCATAAACCTTTTACACCCTGCATACATCCAACCATCCACCAGTCAAACCATTTTTTCTTCCATCAATAATCAACATTCGTTGATTGATATTCTTACTCTCTTTTTTTTGAATACCGAACACCGATTAACGATTTAAGAACTGCGATTTTTTGTTTTTGTATTAAAGCCCAATACAACTCGGCCATCCATCCAACTGACTGAGCCAACCGCCCAAGCCATATCCTTTATACCCCTTATACCTTATATACCTTATACACCTTATACCTCTTCTCCCTCAATTCACCCTGCGCCCCCCCAGCCCGAAGCAAACAGTCCGGCTGCTGTTCGAAAACTATCCGAAACATTCAGCCGTCCAAATGTGAGAGTCGAACAATTCAATTATTTTTGTCACGTTTTTAATTGCACTGAAATACGACTGAAATGGAACCCATTGGAATATTTTACGGTTCAACCTACGGCATGACGGAGAAGGCGGCCGGAAAAATCAAGACAGCCTTTGGCAGGGCAAAGGTGGACCTGTACAACCTGGCAACAGCAAGTGTTGAGGACATGAAAAAATACCGCAACCTCATTTTTGGAACCTCGGCCTGGGGTATCGGCGAGATGCAGGACGACTGGGAAAGGATCATCGACGGCCTGACCGAAATTGACTTCTCGGAACGCAGACTGGCCTTGTTCGGACTGGGCGATCAGAAAGAATATCCCGAAAGTTTTGTGGACGGTCTGGGGACTTTGTACTGCCGCCTGCCTGATAAATCCTGTGTGGTCGGTGACTGGCCCATTGGAGGTTACGACTTTTATTTTTCGCTCGCCAACAAAGACGGTAAATTTGTGGGGCTGGTGCTCGACGACCACAACCAGAAGGAATTGAGCGACGGCCGCATCAAAAAATGGGTGGCTGCCCTGAAAAAAGAATTCATTTAACCCCGGTTACTCATGCTGAATTACATTGTTTGGAACGTCAAGCCCGAGATGTTTTCGGTTCCCGAAGACGTGTGGCTTTTCGGCGGATTAACGGTCAGATGGTACGGACTGCTGTTTGCCTGTGCGTTCATTTTCGGCTACATCGTCATGCAACGGATCTTTAAAAAGGAAGGTCTGCCCATCAAAATGCTTGACCAGTTGACCACCTACATGGTGGTTTCGGTCATTGTCGGTGCCCGGCTTGGGCATACTTTGTTTTACGAACCGGGCTTTTACCTGACCCACCCGTTCGAAATAATAAAAATCTGGGAAGGCGGCCTGGCCAGCCACGGGGCGTCAATCGGCATACTCATCGGCATGTATTTTTTCACGCGAAAAAACAACAAACCCTACATCTGGATCTTAGACCGGATCGTCATTGTTGTGGCGCTGGGCGGCTTTTTTGTACGCATGGGAAACCTGATGAATTCGGAGATCTTCGGCGATGTGACCACCCTGCCCTGGGGATTTGTTTTTGTCAACTATTACGATCCGCGGCTTGCTGTGGACCCACGTCACCCGACTCAAATCTACGAGGCTTTGAGTTACCTGATCATTTTTCTGATCACTTACCGTATTTACCTGAAATACGATGGAAAGCCAAGGCCGGGCATGCTTTTCGGGATATTTTTAATCCTGCTTTTCGGCGTACGTTTTCTCATCGAATTCATCAAAGTACCTCAGGTAGGATTTGAAGAAAATATGGTGCTGAATATGGGCCAGTGGCTGAGCATCCCCTTTATTTTGGCTGGCATCGCGATTTTGATCTGGTCGCGTAAACAAAAAAAGTCGAAAGCGCGTAATTTGTAATCTGAAAATTTATCCAGGCTATGGCACAAAAACCTTCCATCCCAAAAGGAACACGCGATTTTTCCCCCACCGAAATGGCGCGGCGGAATTACATTTTCGATACCATCAAAACCGTTTTTCAGGATTTCGGCTACCAGCCCATCGAAACACCGGCCATGGAAAACCTGTCAACTTTGATGGGAAAGTATGGCGAAGAGGGTGACCGGCTGTTGTTCAAGATTCTGAATTCGGGCGATTTTTTAAAGCAGGTGAAGCCGGAAGATATTGCCGAAAACAGGTTGGGCACGGTGACCAAATCCGTTTCGGAAAAAGGCCTGCGCTACGACCTGACCGTGCCTTTTGCACGATTCGTGGTGCAGCACCGCAACGATATCACCTTCCCGTTCAAGCGCTACCAGATCCAGCCCGTGTGGCGTGCCGACCGTCCCCAGAAGGGCCGCTACCGCGAGTTTTTCCAGTGCGATGTGGATGTGATCGGTTCCGATTCACTGTTAAACGAGGTTGAACTGATCAGGATGATTGACGCGATTTTCGTGAAACTGAAGATGCCTGTCCTGATCAAGATCAACAACCGCAAGCTGCTCAGTGGCATGGCCGGAGTGGTTGGTGCTGATGACAAACTGACCGACATCACCACGGCCATCGACAAGCTGGACAAAATCGGTGTGGAAAAAGTTTACGACTAATTACGCTCCAAAGGGCTGGATGAAAGCGCCATCAAAATGCTGGAACCCATCATCAACCTGGGTGGCGATAACCGCAAAAAGCTGAACTGCCTGACCGAACTGCTGGGCGGTACGGCGGAAGGTTCAAAAGGCATTGCCGAGTTGGAAACCATGCTGGATTTGCTGGAAGGGCTCGATATTCAGTCGGAAGTGGAAATTGACCAGTCGCTGGCACGCGGACTGAACTACTACACCGGCGCCATCATCGAAGTGAAAGCCAAAGGTGTCAGCATCGGCAGTGTTTGCGGCGGTGGCAGGTACGACAACCTGACCGGGGTTTTCGGCTTGCCGGATGTTTCGGGAGTCGGCGTTTCGTTCGGTGCCGACAGGATCTATGACGTGCTCAGGGAATTGGAATTGTTTCCCCCGCAGGTGCAGGCAACTTCAAAAATCATGCTGGTGAATTTCGGGGAAAAGGAAGCCGTTTACGCTTTGAAAGTGCTGGAAGAACTACAAAAGACGGGAGTCAGCGCAGAACTCTACCCCGACACCGCCAAAATGAAAAAACAGATGAAGTACGCTGACCAGAAAGGCATCCGCTACGTGCTGCTCATCGGCGAAGAAGAAATGAAATCCGGCCTGCTGACACTCAAAGACATGGAGTCGGGTGAGCAGAAAAAAATAGAGTTGGAGAAGTTGAAGGTGGTGCTTGGTGGTGTTTAGTTGCTGGTCAGGTGCCCTTCGGCCGTCATTTGGCTTCGCCGTCATTTGGCCTTCGGGCGTTATTGGTGGTAAAAAATTGTTGACTGTTGGCTGTTAACTGCCGACTGGCGACCGCCGACTGAAGTCCGCTGACTGCTAACAGCAACCAACAATAAAATCACCTTTATTTGATTTACAACCGAAATTAAAAAGATGGAAAAAACGACTTACCGCATCAGTCCTGAGAAACTGACTTTCAAGGCTATTTTTGATGTGTTGAAGGAAAACCGCAAGATTGCCCTTTCAGAGGAAGCCGTTCAGCGAATTGAGAAATGCCGTGCTTACCTCGACCGGAAAATGGCTGAACAGGACGAACCCATCTATGGCATCAACACGGGTTTCGGTGCACTTTACGACAAATCCATTTCAAAAGAAGACCTTGGTCGCCTGCAGGAAAACCTGGTGAAATCACATGCCTGCGGGTCGGGTGAGGAAGTGCCGAAGGAGGTGGTCAAGCTGATGCTGTTGCTCAAAGTGCAGTCGCTTTCCTACGGGCATTCCGGTGTACAAGCGGCAACAGTCAACCGGCTTATTGACTTCTTCAACAACGAGGTGTTTCCGGTGGTTTACCAACTGGGTTCGCTGGGTGCCTCGGGCGACCTGGCACCGCTTGCACACATGTCGCTCCCTCTGCTGGGCATGGGCAAGGTGCATTTTGATGGTGAAAAAAAAGAAGCAACCGAGGTGCTGGCACATTTTGGCTGGAAGCCCTTGCAACTGCAGTCGAAAGAAGGACTCGCCCTGCTCAACGGCACGCAATTCATGGGGGCTTACGGTGTACAGTCCCTGCTAAAGTTGTTCCGGCTTTCGGAACTGGCCGACATCATCGGCGCCATTTCGCTGGATGCCTTCGACGGCAGGATTGAGCCTTTCATGGACCGCCTGCACCACATCCGCCACCACCAAGGACAGATACAAACGGCAGCGCGATTCAGAATTCTACTGGATGGCAGTGAACTTATCGCCCAATACAAAAAGCACGTCCAGGATCCGTACTCTTTCCGTTGCATCCCCCAGGTGCACGGGGCTTCCAAAGATTCCTTTAACTACGTGGCTTCTGTTTTCTCAAGCGAAATCAATGCCGTGACCGACAATCCCACCATTTTTCCTGACGAGGACATCATCGTTTCGGGTGGGAATTTTCACGGGCAACCGCTGGCACTGGCATTGGACAACATGGCCATCGCGGCAGCCGAACTGGGCAGCATTTCCGAAAGACGAACCTACCAGCTTTTGCACGGTAAACGAGGGTTGCCGCCTTTCCTGGTTGCCAATCCCGGACTGAATTCCGGCTTTATGATCCCGCAGTACACGGCGGCATCCATCGTGAACCAAAACAAACAGTTGTGTACGCCTGCATCGGTTGACACCATTGAGTCGTCGCAGGGACAGGAAGACCACGTAAGTATGGGTGCCAATGCAGCCACCAAGGCTTACCGGGTGGTTGACAACCTGGAACGCATTCTGGCTATTGAGTTGTTCAATGCTGCCCAGGCCCTGGACTTCAGAAGGCCGAAAAAATCTTCGCCATTCATTGAGGAGTTTGTAGCAGCTTACCGCAGCCGGGTGGCGTTTGTGCAGGAGGATAAGATCATGCATGACGAAATGGAGAAAACCATCCTGTTCCTGCGCGAAGTGCAGTACGACCTGCCCGATGCACTGATTCCCGGGGTTTGATCGCCGACTGCCGACCGCCGACTGCCAACTGAAGACTGCCAACTGAAGACCGCCGACTACTTAAAAGATCATCTCATAAGGCCTGCGGATGCTTTCCGCCAGTTGAGGGATGGAGATGTATTTGCTTTCGCGACGGTATTCCCTCCCGTCAAAAAACAAGATCAAAGTCGGGTTTGAAAAGGAGTTGTAGCGTGCAGCCACCTCAGGATGAAGTACTGAGTTGACAAATGCCAGTTGAACTTTCGGGAACTCATTCTCCAGCAGTTCGATCACTTTGGGCCGCAAACTGATGCAGGGGGCACAGCTGTCGTTGTAGAAATACAGCAACACAGCGGGCTTGTTTCCCGTCAGGTTCTCCGTTTGTTCGATGGTTTCCAGTTCATTGGTCATTCGCGTACGGAATTACTGCTTATAATAATTTTGGCGGTACCAAAGCGTATTTCGCTGATGCTTGTTAAGGGGTCACAAAATTAAAATATTGTTTTGTGAATCAAAGCAGAATTTCAATTGCTGCGGTTGTGTTTTTCTTTATTTTCGCTTCAAAAAAAACGGATGACCTTAGTGATCAAAGGAGCGGGCCTGACAATTGAAGACGTTGTTGCCGTTGCCCGCCACCGCAAACAAGTAAGCCTGTCCACCGAAGCGCTTGAGGCGATTGAGAAGTGCCGTGCGATGCTGGAGAAGAAAATCGAAGCCCGCGAGATCATGTACGGGGTCAACACGGGCATCGGCGAGTTTTCGGAAATCGTGCTTGATGATGACCAGATCAAAGATTTCCAGAAATATCTTGTTTATAACCACTCGGCAGGCATTGGCGACGCCATGCCTGAGGACCATGTTCGCGCAGCCATGCTGGGACGGGTCAACGTGCATGCCCATGGCAATTCGGGTATTCGTCCTGTGATCACACAAACCCTGGTGGAAATGCTCAACAAGGGAGTTACTCCCTACGTTTGCCGGAAAGGTTCTGTGGGTGCTTCCGGTGACCTTGCGCCCATGTCGCAAATTGCACTGCTCATGCTTGGTGAAGGCAAGGCTTATTATAAAGGTGTAATGTACGAAGGTGCCGAAGCAATGGAACGGGCAGGAATTGCTGTTCCCGGTCTGCAGGCCCGCGATGGCCTGGGCATCATCAACGGCTCGAACGTGCTGACAGGCATGAGCGCTTTGTTTCTTTACGATGCCGGCCGCTGGCTGATGCAGGCTGAGATTGCGGCGGCCATGTCCCTCGAAGCACTCAAGGCCAACATGGGGCCTTACAACGCCCGCCTCCACGAAATCAGGGGCTTCAAAGGTGCGGTCAGGAGTGCCAAAGCCATTGCCCGGCTTATTGAAGGTGGCGACCTGAAACTGGGAAAGATCAAACACAAAGTGCAGGATGCTTATTCCATGCGGTCAACACCGCAGGTCATCGGGGCTGCCCACGATGCGCTGGCTTACGCCCGCTCACAGGTGGAGATCGAACTCAACGGGGTGGGAGACAATCCCATTTTCTTTCCTGATGAAAATATCAGCCTGTCGGGAGCAAACTTCCAGGGCACACCGGTGGCCCTGCCCATGGACATGGCGGGAATCGCCATCACCATGGTAAGTGTGCTTTCGGAAAGACGGATGAACCGCCTGAATAACCCGGCGCTGAGTGCCGGTTTGCCTGCTTTCCTGACCAAAGGGGCCGGTATGTTTTCGGGACTCATGCTCAGCCAGTACACTGCCGACATGCAAATCGTGGAGCAGCGTATCCTGTCGGCACCGGCCTCCATCCAGTCCATCCCCGCCGCCGCCGACCAGGAAGACTTTGTTTCCATGGGTATGAACACGGCGATCAAAAACTTTCAGATACTCGACAACGCTTACGGCATACTAGGCATCGAGTTTATGGCAGCTGCCCAGGCACTGGATTTCAGAGATTACAAATTTGGCAAGGGGGTAACCAAAGCCAAAGAGGTCATCAGAAGATATGTTGATTTTCTGGATGTTGACCGGCCACTGTACGAAGACCACAACAAAATGAAAGCGCTTGTACAGTCGGGGGAGATTTTGGAAGAAGTGGAAAAAACAATCGGACAGTTGAGTTAAAGGTTAATAACTTTTACAAGATGAATGAGGCAACAGAAAATCCGGTAAGACGTCCCGAACTACTGACCGTGCTTTGCATTTTAACTTTCATTGGAAGTGGCATGTCGCTGTTGTCGAACATGCTGTTCTTTGCCGCCATCAATCCGATAAAACAGGCTCTGGAGAAAAAGAGCACCTTTCTTTTTATGGGCACAGAGCTGAACTTTGATTTTTTGCTTGACCTCAGCCCCATGTTTTTTTTGTTTCAGGCCATTCTCCTGTCCGTGTCACTTTTAGGTGCAATCCAGATGTGGAATTTGCGCAAAACAGGCTTTCACTTATACACTTTTTCCCAGATACTGTTACTGATCATTCCCAAACTTTTCATCAGCACCCTGCCGTTTCCTTTTCTTGAAATGCTCATCAGTTCCGTTTTTGTATATTTGTATTCAAGGAATCTGGCTTACCTCAAATAACCGAAACATGACAACCGAAACCGGTGAATCTGTAAAGCACCCGCTTTTTGGCATCCATTTTCTCCTGAGAGTAGCTGCGATCGTAATCGCTGTGGAAGGAATAGTGGGACTACTTTTTTTTATTTTGGCGGGTATATACCAGCTGACCGGTGAAAGTTTTCCTGTAAGCCCGGCGGACGGGGGTGCAGACCGTAATTTATATTCATTCTACATAATACTCCATATTATTTTGTTTACCGGCTTGCTAGTCAGCGGCATATTGTTGCTTAAAGCCAGGAAAACCGGACTTTACTTATTCATTATTAGCTACATAATACTTGCAATACTCAATTATTATTTCAATGATGTGTTTAGCTGGACAATGGTTGTTACCGGATTTGTTTTACTGGTTGTACTGATTTTTTTCAGCAAAAAACTGGTTTGATGAATCGGTTAGTTAAAAAATGTTATAACTTGCAGTCTCAAATCGATAATTACCAATAACCAAAAGCGATCACACGCCGGAATCGTAAAGCAAAGCAGACTTCTTTTTTATAAAAAGATGAATGTTTATTTTTTTATTGTTAAAAAATGATAATGTTTCCAAATAATTAATATTTTGCACCAGATTTTAAAAAAATTATCAATCAATTTATACATTCAACAAATTCATTAACCAAAAATTATCATTATGAGAAAAATTACAATTTTAATGGCGTTCTTGTTTTTCGTTGGCATTCAGTTTGCCAATGCACAAACAAGGACCATTAGTGGTAAGGTTATCAGTGCTGATGACGGAATGGGAATTCCGGGGGTTACTGTCCAGGTAAAAGGAACGACCGTCGGTACGACAACCGATCTGGATGGTAAGTTTTCCCTGAAGGTAGAGCCAGCACACAAAATACTGGTTTTCTCCTATGTTGGGATGAAGACCCAGGAAGTTACCATTGGTGACCAGACTACCATCAACATTACCATGGAATCGGAAGCCATGATGATTGACGAGGTGGTGGTTACCGCACTTGCCCTTTCCCGTGAAAAGAAATCGCTGGGTTATGCGGTTGAAGAACTTGACGGTGATGACGTAAACAGGGTCTCCGATGTGAACGTCGTCAGTTCATTGTCCGGTAAGGCAACCGGTATATCCATCATCAAGCCCAATACCATGGGTGGATCGGCCAACGTTTTGATCAGGGGCTCAAGCTCGCTGACCCAAAACAACCAGGCCTTGTTTGTCGTTGACGGTGTGCCGCTCAGCAACAACAATACCAACAGCCAGGTTGTGCAACACGGTACAACCCAAAACCAGGGCTGGGGTGGTTACGACTACGGTAATGCTGCCATGGATATCAACCCTGACGACATTGAGAGTGTTACTATCCTTAAAGGTGCTGCTGCAACCGCCCTCTACGGTGCACGTGCTGCCAACGGGGTCATCCTCATTACCACCAAAAAAGGTAAACGCGGACCCGGCGAAAAACGGATAGGCGTCACCTGGAGTTCCAGTGTGCTTTGGGAACAAGCCGACATGTCAACCGCACCCCAGTGGCAAAATACTTACGGTGCAGGTTATGGTCCTTTCTACGAAGACCCGACGGCTTACTTCTTTTATGCAGACATTGACGGTGATGGTGTGAATGACCTGATTACCCCAAGTTCGGAAGATGCATCATGGGGTGCAAAATTCGACCCGGACAAGATGGTTATCCAATGGGATGCCCTCGACCCGCTGCGCGACAACTATGGTGAAAAAAGACCCTGGCTTGCCGGCGCAAACGGTTTGGATTACTTCTTTAATACGGGTACTTCTTACACCAACAACCTTACTTTTAACGGATACAATGATGACGGATCCTTCAGGTTGTCTTACACCAATGTTGACCAAACAGGTATTCTGGTGAACAGCGAGTTTAAAAGGAATACACTTAACTTTTCGGGTGATTACAATTTCACCAAAAAGTTGAAAATGGAAGCCAATATATCCTATGTCAATACATATGCCAAAGGCCGCTTCGGTACAGGCTACGACGGCATGAACCCCATGCAGTCGTTCGGACAGTGGTTTGAAAGAAACGTGGACCTCAAGAGACTGGACCAAAATTATCTCCGTCCCAATGGAGAACAGCTTTCGTGGAACCACTCCTATTATGACAACCTGAGTCCTATTTTCTTCGATAACCCTTATTTTGTTCGTCGTAAAAGTTATGAAGACGATGTGCGCAACAGGGTTTTCGGTTATACGGCACTTTATTATAAGTTTACCGACTGGCTCAGTTTCTCCAACAAAGTAATGCTTGATTTCTACTCGGGGGTTCAAAATGAAAGAATTGCCGTTAGTAGTGTTGACGACTCCTACTATTCAAACTTCACAGAGCAGTTTATGGAGTTGAACATTGAGAGTATCCTTAAGTTTAACAAAACCTGGGACAAATTCTCCTTGCATGCATTCGTTGGAACGAACATCAGGAAGAACCGCTACGAAACCATCATGGGTAACACCGTTGGCGGACTGGTTGTTCCTGACCTTTACACGGTTCGCAACTCGGTTTCTCCTTATGTAGTAAACGAGAGCCTGCAAAATTATGGCATTAATAGTGTATTCGGAAGTGTTTCAATGGGATGGAACAGTTTCCTTTATCTTGACCTGACAGACAGGTGGGACAAATCCTCCTCACTGCCTGATGGAGCAGACTCCTTTAACTACTGGTCTGCTTCGTTAAGCTTAGTGCTGACCGAGATGTCTGCCCTGCGCGACCTGAGCTGGATGCCTTTGTTGAAACTGAGGGCCAACTACGCCCAGGTAGGTAACGATGCTGTTCCTTACAGCCTCCAGTCAACCTATTCACAAAACACCAGTTGGGGAGATGTTCCGATGTTCTCGGTAAACAGCACCCTGCAGAATCCTGATCTGAAGCCTGAGCTTACAAAGAGTTTGGAATTCGGTTTGGAAGCTCACTTCCTGAATAGCAGGATCAGAATTGATGTTGCACAATACAAATCGACTACTTACAACCAGATCCTTCCTGTTGCCGTTTCACCATTCTCGGGCTATTCCCGCATGTGGGTCAACGGTGGCGAGATGGAAAACAAAGGTTGGGAAGTCGGACTTGTACTTGTACCCATCGAATCGAAAAACTGGCACTAGGACATTGGTGCTAACTGGTACACCAACGATAACACAGTCATTAGCCTTTACCGCGATGCCAGTGGCGTTGAAGTAAACAATATTTTGATCTACTCCGCATGGGACGTTACCGTTAATGCTACTGCCGGCGAACCTTATGGCGCCATCAGGGGTAGCGACTATATTTATACCAATGGCCAACCCACGGTTGATGAAAACGGTTACTACCTGAAGTCTGAATCCGGTGATGAAGTTATTGGCAACATCCAGCCTGACTGGAAAATGGGTATTCCCACAACCTTAAGCTGGAAAGGAATTACACTTTACGCTTTGATTGATATTCAAAAAGGCGGTGATATTTATTCAGTAAGCACGAAATACGGACAAGCTACCGGACTGTACGCTGAAACTGCCGGAACCAACGTTCTTGGCAACCCGATGCGTGACAACCTGGTACTGGCCGACGGTACTGTTTTAAGCCCCCACACCCGTGATGGTGTTCCTGTTGACCAGGCACACGCAACTTCGGGTGGTACTATTCTTCCCGGTGTGAAAGCTGACGGAAGCCCCAACGACATCCTTGTCAACTCGGCTCGCTGGGGAAGGGCTTTCTATTACAACAACAGCCCCACCGCAAGGTACGTATTCGACGCTTCTTACACCAAGTTGCGTGAGGTTTCTTTGTCGTACAATTTCCCGAAAAAATGGTTCGATAAAGTATTGCTGCGTGACCTGTCCTTATCGTTCGTAGGTCGTAACCTGTGGATCATCAGCAAAAATGTTGACCACTTTGATCCGGAAGCAAGTCTGGGTTCAGGTAACAACCAGGGAATTGAAACGGGTTCTTACCCAACAACCAGGACATTTGGGTTTAATCTTAAATTAGGATTTTAATTTAATCACCAACTAAAAAAATAATTGATATGAAAATTATAAAATATTTATCACTCGCATTGGCACTCATCATTGGGGTGTCGCAATGCAAATTGCCTGATAATGTTGACCCCAAGAGCCCGACAAAAGTGCCTCCAACCACACTGTTTTCTAACGGGCAGCTTGGTATGATCAATCAGACAGAAGCCACCAGTGTGAACGTGAATATCCAGCGTTTGACTGTTCAGTTTTGGCAGGAAACCACCTATTTTGATGAGTCCAGGTATCTGTATCAGGACAGGAGAATCCCGGATGGTTTTGTAAGGGAATACTACAGGGACGCTTTGATGGACCTGAAGGAAGCCAAAGAAATCCTGATGGATGAAAATTACGGCGGCGATCCCAATGAAGCCAAAAACATGATTGCCATCATTGACATCCATGAGGTGTATTGTTATCAAATACTCGTTGATGCTTTTGGCGACATGCCTTACACCGATGCCTTAAAGGGATTTGTAAATCCTGCACCGGTTTACGACAAGCAGAACGATATTTACGATGACCTGCTGAAAAGGTTAAGAAATGACCTTGCATCGCTCGACCCGAACTATGGAAGCTTCGGCGCTGCCGATTTGGTTTACGGTGGTGATGTGGCCTCATGGAAAAGGTTTGGTGCTTCACTGTTGCTCAGGGTAGGCATGCGTCTTGCAGACGTAGCACCCGATAAAGCAAAACTTGCAGTTACCGATGCACTCAATGCAGGTGTTTTCCAGGATCAGTCACAAAGCGGATTTGTTTTCTATCCCGGCGTTGTTCCGCATGTTAACCGGATTTACGATGCTTTCCGCACAGGACGTAAAGACTTCCTGCCGACGAACACCATCATCGACATGATGCTTGCCAAGAACGACCCGCGTATCGGTAAGTACTTTACACAGGTTGACACCAGTTCTTACGATTCAGTACAGCACTTTGTTTACCTTGGTGCTGTAGCCGGTCTGGACGGTGCACAGTCGTACAACAACTTCTCGAACTTCCAGGCCCGTTTCTTTGATCCTGCCTTCGAAGCAAATCTGATTGACATGGTTGAAGTACACTTCTTCCTGGCAGAAGCTGCCCAAAGAGGATTTGGCGTTCCCGGAACGGCTGAAGGCCATTACAATGCGGCTGTTACCACCAGTATCCTTTACTGGGGAGGTACGCAGGAAGAAGTTGATGCTTACCTGCTTGAGAATCCTTACGATCCCAACAACTGGAAGCAAAGCATTGGCGAACAAAAATGGATTGCTTTGTATAATAAAGGTGTTGAAGCCTTCAGCGAGTGGAGAAGACTTGATTATCCGCAGTTGAATGTTCCCGAAGGGATGACTTATGGCGACATTCCGCGTCGTATGCCTTATCCATACAACGAGGTGCAGCAAAATAAAATTAATTACGAAGCTGCTGCTGCCTCCATTGGTGGGGACGAGACTTCAACAAAAGTTTTCTGGGATATTTTTGAACCCCCGTTTTAACAACTTGTTGAATTAAATTGAGACCAAAACCGCCCTTGTAAAAGGGCGGTTTTTTTATTGCCTCGTTTTCTCAAGGCATTATCTGATGGAATCAAGCAAAGGAATGTAATGACTGACCACCGAGTCGAAGGCGGCACGGTAAGCCGGTTCAACCGGCTTTGAAGGCGGTGACTCTACTTTCAGCGGGTTCACCGCTTTACCGTTCCGGTAAAACCGGAAATCGAGGTGTGGGCCTGAGGCCAGTCCTGTCTGGCCTACGTAACCCAGTAAGTCGCCCTGCCTGACGTGTTTGCCCACCTTAATGCCTTTGGCAAAACCTTTCAGGTGCATGTAAGTTGTGGAATAAGTGCCGTTGTGCTTCACCTTCACATAATTGCCCCCGCCACGTTTTTGGTAGCCCTTTTTTACCACCACACCATCGCCCACACTGTAAACCGGTGTTCCGGATGGGGCTGCGTAATCCACACCGTGATGCGGCCTTCTGATTTTCAGGATCGGATGCATGCGGCTGTTCGAAAAACCTGAACTGATCCTTGAGTAACGCAGTGGTGCCTTCAGAAAAGTGCGCTGCAGGCTGTTACCTTCTTCATCGAAATAATCACCTTTCCCATTCTGCTCAAAGTAAAAAGCATACAAGTCTTTGCCACCGTGGTGGAAACTGGCTGCTTTTACCCTGCCCAGACCGGTGTAGGTGTCTTCCACAAAATACTGATCAAAGATGGCTTTGTAGTGATCGCCTTTTTGCAAACCGAAAAAATCAATGGTCCAGGCGTAAATTTCCGACAACTCGTTGGCAAGGTTGGGATCAGCACCCTCTTCCACCAGGGCATTCCACAGCGAAGACTGAATCGCGCCCGAGATGCTGTTTGTCTCAACCCTGATCTCTTTTGCACCCAGGCGGGCCGAAACCGAGTCAGTGAGCTGGTACAAAACATAGTTGGATGCCGTAATTCCGTAAATAAAATAGAGCGCTCTGGCAATTGAGTCGTTGGTACAGATCAGGCTGTAATTGTTTCCCCTTCTGAGTTTTCTTACGTCAAAGGTGTCTTTTGTGTAGCGGGCAATGTAATCGATTACCTGATAACTCACCCCGTACCTGAGCAGGATATCGGCGAGGAATTCGTTTCTTTTGACAGTTCCCCTGATCACTTTGAGGCTGTCCACATTGATGCCGTATGCAAATTCCGAATGGTGTTCTTCGGTTTTCTCTGTCTGCCTGACATCATCTACACTGCTTTCGCAGGCAAACAAGCTAAGTATGGTGAGGAGGAAAAGTATCCCGGATTTCCACATGGTTGTTGCAATTAAACGGCAAAAATAAAAAACCGGGCAAATGACCCGGCAACGAATTTAACCGCAATCCGTGCGGTTTTGCTCAACAGGCTTCAGGTCCGTTCCTGCGCATAATCTCTCCCGGCCCGCAATGCCTTCAGGTTAAGGTGGATGATGTCTTCACCTTTTTTTGCAAAAATGGTTCTGATGGCCTCTTCCAGCGAATCATATTTTATGTCGAGTAAAGGACTGGCAGCACCCAGTACCACAATGTTGGCGGCCTTGATCGAGCCCAGGTCTTTGGCCACCCGGTTGGCATCAATGGTAACGTAATGCGGCAATTCCCAGATGGCATTGAGTATATCTTCCACAGGGGGGTAGTCGGCAATATTGTTAAAAGGATTCATGCTGGTAACCAGCCAGCCTTTTTCCCTGTTGAGCATTTCCACGTAGCGCAGCGATTCAAGGGGTTCAACCGAGATGATGATGTCGGCCTGCCCCTGGGGGATGAGGTCGGATGCAATTTTATCGGAGGAAAGCCGCATGTGCGACTGCACATCCCCGCCACGTTGGCTCATGCCGTGTACTTCGGCCTGCTTCAGTTCAAGCCCTTCTGATAAAGCCGCAGTGCCGATGACAGTGGAAATGGTTAAAATACCCTGTCCCCCAACGCCCGAAATGATGATGTCCTTTTTCATTTTAATCCTGATAAATGCCGGTTAAGCCAATGTTTTTTCTTTCCTTTTTTCCAGTGCTTTCAGTTTCATTCTTCTGGCCAGGGTCTGGATGCACTCGCGCCGGGCGATGATGACCGAAACACCACGGTACTCTAACTCTTCCTGAAACACTTTAACGTTTTCCTCGTGGTTTCTGCGCAAAGGGGTGATCACACGGATGTGTTCTTCCTCAACGCCCAGTCCTCTGACAATATCGTCCACTTTTCCAAAGGCCGAAGAATCCTGTCCGCCGGTCATTCCGGTGGTGGAGTTGTCGTTCAGCAGGACGGTAATGGGGGAGTTGTGGTTGACGGCATCCAGCAAACCGGTTATTCCCGAGTGTGTAAATGTGGAATCGCCGATGGCAGCCACAACCGGGAAAAGGCCTGCATCGGCAGCCCCGATGGCCATGGTAATGGATGCACCCATGTCAACACAGGAATTGATGGACTCCAGTGGCGGCAAAGCGCTGAGGGTGTAGCAGCCGATGTCGGATAAAACACGGCCCCCGGAATAAGGCTCCAGTGCTTCGTTAAGAGCCTTGAACGAGTCGGTGTGCGAACAGCCCTCGCAAAGTTGTGGCGGCCTCCCCCTTAAAATAGAAGGTGTTTCAAAACCTTCGGTGATGGCCAGCCCCAGTGCCCTGCCCACAATGTTCGGATTCAGCTCTCCGTCCCTGGGGATGCTGCCTTCAAGTCTGCCCCTGACGGTTTTGCCTTTGTTAAGGTAGCCCCTGAGCAGTTCTTCAAAGATGGGATAACCCTCTTCAAGGACCAGCATCTCGTCAACACTGTTGTAAAGTTCTTCCACAAGTTTAGCGGGGATGGGGTACTGCCCGACCTTCAGCACAGGGTAAGGAACTTTGCCGCCTTCAAAATTCTCAAGCAGGTAATTGTAAGCAATGCCGCAGGCCACAATTCCCAGGCTTTTGTCTTTGCCGGGGATCAGGGTGTTAAAACCCGACTCCAGACCATCATTTTCAAACAATTCCTGTTTGGTAAGCAGTCTTTTGTATTGCCTCCGGGCGATGGCAGGCAGCAGCACAAACTGCTGAAGGTCGCCCGGCAGTTGCATACTGTTTTGCTTGCTTTCTTTGGCCCGTGTAACACCTGCCCTGGAGTGGGCCAGGCGGGTTGTTACCCTGATAAGCACCGGTGTTCCGAACTTTTCCGACAATTCAAAAGCGTAACGTGTCATGTCGTAAGCTTCCTGCTGGTTGCTGGGTTCCAGCACGGGGATGAGGGCGAATTTTCCGTAAAAACGCGAGTCCTGCTCGTTCTGCGAAGAATGCATGGAAGGGTCGTCGGCCGACAGCACCACCAGGCCTCCGTTGGCACCCGTAACGGCTGAGTTAATGAAGGGATCGGCGGCAACATTTAAGCCAACGTGTTTCATGCATACCAGCGATTTCTTTCCTGCATAGGACATGCCAATGGCAGTTTCCATTGCCGTTTTCTCGTTGGCTGACCATAAGGACTTTATCTTCTTTTCGGCTGCTTGCTTTGAGGCCTGGATGTACTCTGTGATTTCGGTTGAGGGGGTGCCGGGGTATGCGTAAACCGCTGAAATCCCGGCATCAATAGCGCCCTGAGCAATGGCTTCATCTCCTAACAACAACAATTTTTGCATCAGTTCTTCTGATTAGTGGGTTCAATAAAATGAACCGCAAAATTATTAAAATTCACTTCATCCCAATCTGTTTTCAATTTATCCATAATGATTTTAAATTGCTTGAATGTTTTACTTTTGCCGCACAATTGACGAGAATGAATTTCCTTGCCCACGCCCATCTTTCAGGAGAAAACAACGACATCCTTTTCGGTAATTTTATTGCCGATGCTGTAAAAGGAAAACAAATGGCCAGGTACAAAGAGGGCATCAGGACGGGCATCCGGCTTCACCGTGAAATCGATACGTTTACTGACAGGCACGCGCTTGTAAAGCACAGTGTCAGCAGGGTCAAAGCTGATTACGGAAGGTATTCGGGTGTGGTGGTTGACATTTACTATGACCATTTTCTTGCCAGTGGTTGGGAACGTTATCACAAGGATGAACTGGGTGTTTTTGCCGCCCGTGTGTACGGCTTGCTGACCAGGCATTTTTTTATACTTCCCGACCGGACGAAACGCATGCTCCCTTTCTTAATTGCCCAAAACTGGCTGACGGCCTACGCTGATTTCTCGGGTCTTAAGAATGTTTTTAAAGGGATGGACAGGCGTACCGGACTGCTGTCGGGCATGGGCGATGCCGTTGCCGGCCTGGAAAGAAACTACGACGGTTTAAAGCAGGATTTTGAAGCATTCTATCCCGAGCTGTTTCAATTCTCGGAGCAAACCCTGCAGCGTCTGCTCAGGGAAAACGGAAAAGGCTGAACATCTCCGCAGCTACCAGTAAAGCGTGACCACCACTTTTCTTTTCCCGCCGTAATTGCGGAACTCGCAAAAATAGAGGCTTTGCCAAATGCCAAGGTTCAGCCGGTGGCTGCTCACCGGGATCGTCACCGAAGGACCCAGTACCGCCGATTTGAAATGGGCCGGCATATCATCGGAACCCTCAAGCGTGTGCCTGTAAAAGGGGGCGTTTTCGGGGGCCATTTTTTCCAGTAGTGATTTCAGGTCGGTTTGCACATCGGGGTCTGCATTTTCGTTAAGCATCAATGCAGCCGATGTGTGTTTAACAAACACATTGACCAGCCCTGTTTCCGGCAAAGGACCCACGGCTTCGGTTACCAGGTAGTCGATTTTATGAAAGCCTTTGCGCATGGCCGGAAGCAATATTTCCTGTTGTCTGATCATGCCTGCCAAAATATAAAGAAGGCTGTCTCAAAAGTCCTTTGTGTCCCTCCGGGTCTTTTTTGTGCAGCTTTATGACATAGCTCTAATACGCTGTTACACAAAGTTCCACAAAGGATCCGCAAAGCGGCACAGAGGGTGCTTTAAGTAAACAATTGTTAATAAAAAGACTTTTGAGAAAGCCTCTTTTTAGCGTCTGAATCCGATTCTTTTATTTTTTCAAACCAACGATCTGCTCGAGCATATCGGTGGTGATGGATTTCGGTCTTTCCAGCGGATAACCCAGCGCGCGGTCCCAAATGATGTTCGACAGCACGCCCAGTGCACGTCCGATGGAGAACAAAACGGTGTAGTAGTCGTACTGGGTAAGCCCGTAATACCACTGGATAACGCCTGAATGCGCATCCACATTTGGCCAGGGATTCTTGGCTTTTCCCTGCTCGCGAAGAATGTCGGGAACAACATCGTAAAGAATATTCACATACTCGAACAGCGGGTCCGAGGGCAAATGTTTCAAACAGAACTCACGTTGGATCTAGTACCTGGGGTCGGTCTTGCGTAAAACGGCATGGCCAAAGCCGGGGATCACCTGTCCGCTGTTGAGGGTTTTCCATACAAATTCTTTCATTTCGTCGTGGGAGGGAAGTTTGTCACCCATCTTGTTGCGCAGGTCCTGAATCCAGCGAAGAACTTCCTGGTTTGCCAGTCCGTGCAGCGGGCCGGCAAGGCCGTTGATCATGCCCGAAATAGAATAATAAACATCCGAAAGCGAACTGGCGATCAGGTGCCCTGTGTGCGCACTTACATTTCCTCCTTCGTGGTCGGCATGGATGATAAAGTACATTCTCGAAACATCATCGTATGGTTTTTCCTTGCCCAGCATGAAAGCGAAGTTGGCGCCAAAATCTTTGGTGGGATCCTGGTAACCGATACGTTCTTTGTTGTAGAGTTTATTGTAAATATAGGCCCCGATAACCGGAATTTTGGACATCAGGTTCATGGAATCTTCGTAAGTGTGGTCCCAGTAATCAAGTTTGTTCATCCCGCGCTGGTACCTCAGGTTGAACATGGACTCCCTTTGCATGGACATCACCGCAGCCGAAAGAATAACCATCGGATGACTTTGGTTAGGGAATGCGTCGATAACTTCGTAAACATACTTGGGAAGTTGCCTCCTGTTCACGCTGTCGTAAATGACATCAGCCACCTGGCTTTCGGTGGGGATGTCACCGGTGAGCAGCAGGTCAAACAAACCTTCCACATAAGGCATTTCATCTCCGGGAGGTTTGGGAAGTTTTTCAAATACCTCGGGCAGGGTGTAACCCCTGTAGCGGATGCCCTCGTAAGGGTCCAGGTAGGAGATATCCGTAACCAGGCTTTTAATGCCCCGCATTCCACCGATGATCTGCTGAACCGTAACATCACAGACCACATGGTCGCCATACTCGCTTAACAAGCGCTTCACGCGGGGACGATGGGCTTGGATCTTGTCGTACAGCTTATCTTTTAATCCAGACATAATTTTTGCTTTTATTAATTTAGTTTAAAATTCATTTCAAAATTCTTTGTTCAATGCAATCTGAAAACCCGGGACAGGGTGCCGATAGCCGGAACGCTGTCCGGTTGAGCAGCGGCTTAACTGATGGTGTTTTTCCATATACCCGTGCCAGATTTATTATATTTAAATGAACTGCATGTTTTTTAAGAGGGACAAAGTTACGAAATTCCCTCCATTAAAATTCAGGATTTTCAACCGCCATACTAATTTAGAGCTTATTTAGATAGATGTATAAATTGCAGGCTGTCCCGGTAAGCCGCAGGAGTATTTTCTGTGGCTTTTTGCCCGGGGTGAAACAGGAAAACATCAGCTCGTTCTCCCCGTTTACCGACCAAATTCCCCCGTTCGCCGATTTCCTGTTTACACGGTCTGCCGAACGCAATATATTTGCACCACAATCGAATGATAAAAATTTATTGACTTAAACTGGAAATAAAATGGAGAATGTAAAAAGGCTATACCGGTCAGCTACCGAAAAAGTAATCGGTGGTGTTTGCGGCGGACTCGCCGATTATCTCAGGGTTGATGTGGTCATCCTGAGGATTGCTTTTGTGTTGCTGTTCTTGTTCGGAGGAAGCGGAATATTGGTTTACATCATTATGTGGATCGTGATTCCCATCCAAAAAGAACCCCTGCACGATTACGAAGACCTCTCGGAAAAAAAAAGCCCTGACGCCACCGTAAGCGAAAAAGGAAACGGAAACGGAACAAACGGAAGCATTATTGCCGGGATGATCCTTATTTTTCTCGGACTGCTTTTTCTTGTTGACCGCCTGATGCCTTACACCCACATCCTCGATCTGTGGCCTTTAATTTTGGTTGCAGTCGGGGTGCTGCTCATCAAACCCGAGTTGCTGCGTTCATCCGGGAATATTGATTCCTGAAAAACCCTGCCGTTTTAGTGAGGCGACAATGAATTGCCGCACGATCCGGTGAAAGTTCAATAACTTAAAAAATTAAGCCTTATGCGATACAGAAACATATTTTGGGGAGTCATCCTGATACTGATCGGGGTGCTTTTCACGCTGGAGAATCTCAACCTGATTTACTTCGATTTCAGGGAATTGTGGCGTTTGTGGCCTGTTGTGCTGATTCTGTGGGGTGTTTCCATCCTGCCGGCCGGCAAATGGATCAGGATCGGGCTGGTGATGGCCGTCCTGGCGGGATCGGTGTATTATATGCTTGACCGCACTGTCTCCAGTAAATTTCCCGATGAGGAGGAAACGGAATGGCCCGAATCGGGTAAGACGGTTTTCGATCAGCAGTTCGATATTTCCAACGAAGACAGCATTGATTTTGCCACCCTCAACATGTCGGCAGCAGCAGGTGAATTCATGTTGCTCGACACCACTCAGGCATTGCTTCATTTCAGCCAGAACAAAACCGATATGCGATACACCTATTCAAAAGTAGTGACTGATGACCGGGTTGTCATCACCATCGGTTCTTCCAATTCGCGCCTGTTGTTTAACAAGAAACCCCACAGCAAAGTCAGGGTCAGGCTCAACAAAAAGCCCGTGTGGGACATTAACCTGGATGTTGGTGCAGCCGCCGTGCAGTTCGATTTGAGCCCTTTTAAAGTCAAAAACCTGGAACTGGAAAGCGGTGCGGCTTCCTTAAAGGTCAAGTTGGGTGATAAATATCCCGAAACCCGTGTTAACATTGATGCAGGAGCGTCGGAGCTTGTGCTTAAAGTGCCGGAAGAATCGGGCTGTGATTTGAAGATCAGTGCGGTTTTGTCGGTCAAGGAAATTCAGGGCTTTGAAAAAGTTGACCACAGACATTACCGGACTGCCAACTTCGATAGCGCCGCGAACAAAATTTACCTGGAGGTAAATGCAGCCATGTCGAACTATTCCATTATCCGCTACTAAAGAAACCGCTGGCAGGAAACTGACATTAAACTGCTTAGTTTTTCGTCCTCTGTTTGCTTCGGTGTAAAAAAGCAGCTTTCGGTTTTGGAAGCTGCTCTTTTTTGATTTTGCAGGAGAAACAGCCACCGTTGTTTCAAACGCCCACGCCTGAACAGGGCGTGCTGTCAGTACCGGAAACTTGTCAAAATTAGTTTCACCGTCAAAGCACTTTTTATTTATCTTGCGCCTTCTTTTTTACTATCAGGAAAATGGGAATCGCATGTACAAAACCTACCTTTTATTTTTCGTAACATTCTTGTTTTTAGCAATATCCGCCAATGCGCAGGTGGCTTCTGTCAGGGGCTTTGTGTTTGAAGAAGAAACAGGCGAACCGGCCATTTTCTCCAATGTCTTTCTTGAGGGCACCACCCATGGCGCATCCACAGACGTCAACGGTTATTTTCTCATCACCAAAGTGCCGACGGGTAATTACACCCTCCTGGTTACCTACATTGGTTTTGACACCATCAGAAGAGCTATTACCCTTAAAGAGAATGATCTTGTTGACATCAAACTGTTTCTGAAAAAATCGTCATTTGAACTGGAAACGGTTACGGTGAATGCGGCACGCATCGAAGCCAAGACCGAAACAAGGACATCGGTCATTCAGATATCGCCCAGAGAAATTAAGCAAATCCCCAGCATCGGCGGGCAGGCTGATTTTGCTCAATACCTGCAGGTCATTCCCGGAATTGTGTTCACAGGCGACCAGGGCGGGCAGTTTTACGTCAGGGGGGGCACACCCATTCAAAACAAGGTCATCCTCGACGGCATGACCATTTACAATCCTTTCCATTCCATCGGCTTGTTTTCGGTTTTTGAGACCGACCTGATCAGCAATGCCGAGGTGTACACAGGGGGCTTTAACGCCGAATACGGCGGACGGATTTCGGCGGTGATGGACATCAGCTACAAAGACGGTAACAAGAAAAGGGTGTCCGGGTCTGTGGGCGCTTCCACTTTCGGTTCCAGAGCGCTGCTTGAAGTGCCCATTGTGAAACAAAAAGCACCCGACAAAGGCAGTGCCTCCATGATTCTTTCGTTTAAAAACTCTTTCCTGGCTGAAAGCTCAAAAATATTTTACGATTATATTGACGAAGACGGCCTGCCGTTCAACTTCATGGATTTATACGGGAAGATATCGATTAACGCAGCCAACGGAAGCAAGGTCAGTATCTTCGGATTTAATTTTACCGACAAGGTAAACAATTACAAGTCCGTTTCCGATTTTGGCTGGAACTCGTTCGGAGGCGGGCTCAATTTTGTCATTATTCCCGGGCGCTCGCCGGTTTTGGTCGAGGGCCTGTTTGCCTATTCGCAGTACAACAGCGGCATCAACTCCACCGCGCTCAACGACCGCTCAAGCATGATCGGCGGCTTTACAGGAAAACTTGACTTTTCCTACTTTTACGGGAAGAACAAATTGCAGTACGGAATTGAAATTGAGGGCTACCGGACGGAGTATTTCTTTACGAATTTTCTGGGAAAGAGTATTGAGCAGATTGAAAACACCACCCAGTTGGGTATTTATGTAAAGTACAAGGCCGTCTTTGGCAAATTCATCATTGAACCGGGTTTCAGGGCGCAATGGTATGCCTCGCTAGCTGAATTTTCTCCCGAACCCAGGATTGCGGTCAAGTTCAATGCAGGCGAGCACTTCCGTCTGAAGCTGGCTGCCGGGATGTATTCGCAGAACCTGATTGATGCCACCTCTGACAGGGATGTGGTCAACCTTTTTTACGGCTTTTTATCCGGACCTGAAAATCTCCCGGAAAGCTTTGCCGGCCAGCCGCGTAAATCCCGCCTGCAAAAATCGAATCATGTGATACTTGGCGCCGAATTCGATATCGGCCGCTACATCAACCTCAATGTGGAAGGCTACTACAAGCAGTACCCGCAGATTACCAACATTAACCGTTTTAAGGTTTACGACCAGGGTGAAGCGCCTCCGGGTGCCAGCGACGTGCAAACCAAAGATTTTATCATCGAAAGGGGAAATTCTTACGGACTGGATGTGTCATTAAAATATGATTACAAGAAGATCTACCTCTGGTTTGTGTATTCGCTGGGTTTTGTGAACCGCGAATACGAAACCCCAAATGGGGAGTTGGTAAGCTATACCCCGAACTACGATCGCAGGCACAACCTGAATGCTGTTTTGTCCTACGTTACCGGTGCAAAAAAACAGTGGGAGTTTAGTGCACGCTGGAACTTCGGCAGTGGCTTTCCCTTTACACAGGTTCAGGGTTTTTACGAATACCTTGTTTTTCCGGGAGGTGTCAACACCGACTATTTAACTGAAAACGGCCAGCTGGGTGTGCTTTATGCCGATTTGTTTGGCGGACGACTGCCCACCTACCACCGCCTGGACATTGACGCCAAAAGGAACTTTTATTTCAGTGCCCGTACAAAGCTGGTTGTTAACCTGAGCATTACAAACGTTTACAACCGTGACAATGTTTTTTACGTTGACCTGATCAGCGGTGAAGTTGTTTACCAGTTGCCGTTTATGCCCAGCCTGGGTTTGAACCTGTATTTCTGATAAAAATACGCTTAACCCGAACAGGATTTCCAATATAAATCTCCTCCCTGATGAATATTCAAGAATATTTTTTAAAGGCCGTCGTTCTTGCCACTTTATTTAGCGGTTTACAGGCATGCCAGCAGCAAAACAAAAATGAAATGAAGCCTCCCACAGCAAAAAAGATCCCGACAGAATTCGAGGAACACGGACATACCCGCATCGACAATTATTACTGGCTTAATCAAAGGGAGAACCCGGAGGTCATCGAATATTTAAAAGCCGAGAATGCGTACACCAAAGCAGTGCTGAAAGACACGGAAGCATTGCAGAAAAAGATTTATGACGAAATTGTCGGACGCATCAAACAGACTGACATGTCGGTGCCTTACCGTGTAAAAGGCTACGAATATTACACCCGTTTCGAAGAAAAGAAAGAATATCCTGTTTACTGCCGTAAAAAACTTTTACAGGAGGGAAAAGCTGCGGAAGAGATCATGCTGGACGGCAATAAAATGGCCAAGGGGCATCCCTTTTTTCAGATTGGTGACTGGGAGGTCAGCCACAACAACCAGTTGCTGGCTTACAGTGTGGACACGGTGAGCCGTCGCAAGTACACCATTTATTTTAAGAATCTGAAAACCGGTGAGCTTGCCAAAGAAAGTATCCGTAACACCTCGGGCGGAATGGTGTGGGCCAACGACAACAAAACCGTTTACTACACCGTGAAAGACGAAACACTGAGGCCGTATAAGATTTACAAACACATTTTGGGTACTCCGGTTGAAGAAGACCAACTCGTGTACCACGAAAAAGATTCCATTTACAACACCTACATTTACAAAACCAAATCGGAAAAGTACCTGGTGATCGGTTCGGAAAGCACGCTGTCTTCGGAATACCGCATTCTGGATGCCAACAATCCCGAAGGAGAATTTACAGTTTTTCAACCACGGCAGAAAAAGCTGGAGTACAGCATTTCGCACCAGGGTAAGCGTTTTCTGATCCTGACCAACGACAAAGCCAAAAACTTCCGGCTCATGGAAACCCCGGAAGACCGAACAGGCATGGAAAACTGGAAAGAAGTAATTGCCAACCGCGGGGATGTACTTCTCGAAGATGTTGATGTTTTCAATGACTTTTTTGTCCTGACCGAACGCAGGAACGGATTGCGGCAACTACGCATCTTCGACTTAAAAAAAGGAAAAGACCATTACCTTTCCTTTGACGAAGCCGATTATTTCGCTTACACTACCTCCAATCCCGATTACTTCAGCAAATTGCTGCGGTACGGCTACACTTCGCTCAAAACACCCAATTCCGTCTTCGACTACGACATGCTTACACGTGACAAAGTACTGCTGAAACAGCAGGAGGTCGTCGGCGGTTACAACCATGACGATTACATTACCGAGAGGGTGTACGCCACAGCACGCGACGGTGTGAAGGTACCGGTCAGTATTGTTTACAAAAAGGGTTTTGAGAAAAACGGGCAGCATCCGCTCCTGCTATACGGCTATGGCAGCTACGGTTACAGCATTGAGTCCGTTTTCCGGTCTTCGCGGCTGAGCCTGCTCGACAGGGGCTTTGCCTTTGCACTTGCACACATCCGGGGTGGTGAAGAAATGGGAAGAGATTGGTATGAAAACGGGAAACTGTTAAAAAAGAAAAATACTTTTTTCGATTTTATCGATTGTGCCGAATACTTGCTGGCCGGGCATTACACGACGACAGATAAATTGTTTGCCATGGGTGGCAGCGCCGGTGGGCTGCTGATGGGTGCAGTGGTGAACTACCGGCCCGACCTTTTCAAAGGGGTGATTGCCGCCGTTCCGTTTGTTGATGTGGTAACCACCATGCTTGACGAAAGCATTCCGCTGACCACAGGCGAGTACGACGAATGGGGAAATCCCCACGAAAAAGAATACTACGAATACATGCTTTCTTACTCACCCTACGACCAGGTCGGGGAAAAAGACTACCCCGCCATGCTGGTTACCACCGGCCTGCACGACAGTCAGGTACAGTACTGGGAACCTGCAAAGTGGGTGGCTAAACTCCGTGAGATGAAGACCGGCGACAATATTCTGCTCCTGCATACCAACATGGATTTCGGGCACGGAGGCGCCTCAGGCCGTTTTGAAGCCTACAAAGAAACCGCCATGGAAGATGCTTTTATGCTGATGCTGCTGGGGATCAATCAGTAGTGGAAAAACTTCCGGGGAAACGGACAAATCAGCGTTGAACCAGTTCGCCCCTGATCTCCAGTTTGAAACCGATGCCGTGCACATTGATGATCCGGACATTGGGGTCTGCTTTCAGGTATTTTCGTAACTTGGCAATGAAAACATCCATGCTCCTGCCTATAAAATAGTTATTCTCTCCCCAAATGGTTTCAAGGGCAACCTCGCGGGGCAGAATGTTATTCTTGTTAATGCAAAGCAGTTTGAGCAGGTCTGCCTCCTTGCGGGTCAACCGTTTGTCTTCAACACCTTTGCAACGCAACATCATGTTGCCACTGTCAAATTCGTATTTACCAAGGACAAACAACTCGGGGGTGCCCGTGCGGTATTGATTTCCGGGAACGGCACAACGTTTCAGAATGGCCTTGATGCGCAAGCTCAATTCCTCAGTGCTAAAGGGCTTGGTAATGTAATCGTCGCAGCCCTGCTGAAAACCTTTGATGCGGTCTTCTTTCAGGCTTTTGGCGGTTAAAAATATGATGGGTACGGATTGGTTGCTTGCCCTGACATCGGCGGCCAGAGAAAAACCGTCTTTTTTCGGCAGCATCACATCGAGGATGAGCAGGTCGAAAGGTTCGGCCATAAAATAATTGAAACCCTCAACCCCGTTTTTAGCATGGCGTATGGAGTAACCGATCATTTCAAGATAGTCTTGCAGAACCATGCTCAGGTTCGGGTCGTCTTCAACAAACAGTATCCTTACTTTTTCGCTCTCCGTTTTCATTTTCTTAGTTTTTATTAAGTAAACACCGGCTGTTTCCCCCTGGCTTTTATTTAAATAAGACGTGGTAAAAGCAAGTTCCTTACACCTTGAGTTTCTCTTCGTTAAAAGGCAGGTAAATATCGAAACTTGATCCCTTTCCCAATTCGCTTTTTACTTCAATGCGTCCGTTGTGGTGGTTGACCACTGTTTTTACATAGTACAGGCCGAGTCCGAAACCCCTCGCATCGTGAATGTTGCCCATCGGAACCCTGAACAGGTTCTTGAAAATATCTTTCTGGTGCTGGGGACTGATGCCAATTCCCTTGTCACTTACACGTATGACGATGTGGTTTTTTGTATTCCATGTACTGATCTGTATAACGGGTCTGCCGTGTGAATATTTGATGGCATTGTCAATTAAATTGTGAAAAACGTTCAGAATATGGGCGCGGTCGGCAACAGCAATGTACCGGTCCGCATCCAGACTGATGCTGATGTCCACATTTTTTTCTTTGATGATCAGGCTGAAGCTGTCGATGGCCGAACTTACCAGTTGGTGAATATTGGCCCGGCGGAATTTGTATTGCTGCTGTCCTTTTTCGAGCAAAGCTACCTGAAGGACTTGTTCCACGTGGTTTTGAAGTCGCAGATTTTCATCAAGGATAACGCCGGCATATTTTTTTACTTTGTCTTTTTCGTCACTGATTTCCGGGCGCAACAGCATTTCTGCCGCCAGTGATGAGGTGGCAATGGGTGTTTTAAACTCGTGGGTCAGGTTATTGATGAAGTCGGTCTTCATTTCGGACAGCCTTTTTTGCCTGAAGATGGTGTAAGCTACCCAAATAAAACTGATGATTAAAATGATCAGGAAAAAAACCGAAAGCAACAACCAGCCTTCCATTTGTCGTAGCACTAAGCCCGACTTACCCGAAAAGAAGATGCTCAGGTAGTAATCGCCCGGACGGAACAGACTGGCCACCGAAAACTGGTAGGGTGACTCCAGGAGTTGTTGTTCATTATCGGGATATCTGCCTGCCACAAACCTGCCAATGGACCTGTCGTACAAACCATAATAATAGCTCCCGCCCAATCCCATGCAAATAAACTCTTCCGTGAGCAGGGAGTCCAGCAAACGCGGTGGTATAACATCCGTTACATCCAGTTTGGGTTTGCGACAGGAGATCAGGAGTAGCTTTTGCTGAAATACGCTGTCGTTCTTCATGTCCATAAATTGATTCAGTACACTTTTTATGGCAATGCGCACACTGTTGTCAAATTGTTCCGACTTCAGGTCCAGTGACTTTTTCACCCAAAACAACTGGGTAAAAACAATGCCGACCAGTGAAACGGAAGTGAGAACAATAACGAAAACAATGGCTTTTTTCTTCATTCGTTGCGGAATCAAATCAAAATTAACTGTTGCTTAACTGCCACAGCTGTAATTTAACATTTTGTTAACAGTTTTTAACAGCAGCTTAACACGGATAGCTTTTGTACAGGCTTACTTTTGTAACGTTAAATAAAGAGTAGTCATTTTTTACAAAATAGAAACGATGAGAAAAAAAGCAATTGCATTAAGTATGGGTATCCTTTTCTTCGGAAGCATTGCAACAACAAGTGTGGCAACAACGCTCCAGGTTAGTAACCTTTCAAGTATTGTTGACAACGACAAAGATAAAGACAAGAAGAAAGCCAAAGCAAGCGAAAGCAAAGAAAAAGAAAACAAAATGGAAAAATCATGCTGCAGCAGCACCAAAATGATGAATGAAAAATCATCCGAGTGCAGCAAAAAAGAAGGCGGCGACAAGAAATAGCTTTTTCATTAATTAATTTGGTTTGAGCTCCCCGGTTTTCAACCGGGGGGCTTTTTTTGTTTCTCCGGTTTTGCCTGAATACGGATCAGGGGTTTGATAGCTGCCGAAAAAAAGCCGGCCCGTTAACTGACGGACCGGCTTTATCAAATGAACTTGTGTGTTTGTGTTGATTACTCAACAATCATTTTGCGCGTTATCTTACTATCACCGGCCTTAACGGTGAAAAAGTACACGCCCGGCGAAAGTTTGCTGCCATCAATTGTCAGTGTGTGCTGACCCGAAGTAAGCAGGCCATAGTCTTTGCTTGAAACCATCTGGCCGATTAAAGTGTGTACTTCCACAACCAGTTCGCTCGACCTGTTCAGGCCAATGTTTACATAAGTTTCTGTTTTGAAAGGATTGGGGAAGTTCTGCGAAACACTGGCATTGGTGATGGTTTCCGTTTGGTCGCCGATACCCTCAAGGGTAAAGTCGGCAGCGGTAAACGAAAAGTCGGTGATGTATTTGAACTGCACCGGCTGCAGGTCGTCGTTGGGGTCCAGGTCTTCGTAAGTGTAGGGCAGGATGTATTTGTCGTCCTGTTCGAGGGTGTATTTTGCCACGGTACCCATGTAGGCCTGCCACATGCCTTCGGAAAACAGGGTTACATTGGTCGGGCCGTCTTCGACAGGTGAGCCCAGGGTTTTGATGTAAGTAATCGGATGGAAGCCACGCACCCAGATGTTGGGGCGATTGTTGTCGGCCTCGTCTTCCAGGTCGGTGTCCAGCCAGGAGATGAAAATCTTGTCGGCTGCCTGGCTGGTGGTGATCTGGATGCGGTTGTCCTCGGTCAGATTTCCGAAAGTGCCGCGGAAAGTCCGTGGCCGCCCCATTTCTTCAACCTCCCAGCTATCCCCGCCGTTTTTCGTAAAGATGTCCACCGCACCAAGGTATCCTTCAGCCGTAACAATACTGAAAGGATTTGTTCCGGTAGGTCCTATAACGACAGCAATGTGCAGGTTGTTCCACGCGTCAACGGCAATGTCGTGGTCAAACGCAGTGGTGTAGGAAATGTCCTCACGTGCCGGTACGGGCGGTTCAAACAATTCGGCGATCTGCTCATCGGTCAGGTGGTGGTAAACAATGCCTCCCAGGCCGTCAGCACCATCCAGCTGGATAAAGAAAGGGCCGTCCCAGTTTTCACCGCCGTCGGTGGTCTTCCAGTAAATGGGATAAAGATTCTGGAAACCGCTTTGTTCTTCGGCATCACCATTGTTGGCAAGAACAGTGATGTAACCGGTCATGCCGTCAGGGCCAAAGGCCACCTTCTCGTCAACGGTGAATCCAAGATCGTCAACTACCGTTGCATCCAGCAGTTCTTTATCATACTCAAAGTCCTGCAGGCCGCTGTTCCAAAAACCTTTGGTAACAATGAGGTTTTGCTGGTATTCCTGGTTTACCAGATCGTAGTTGTCGTCAATGACGATGGACATTCCCTGCGTGGTAAAATCGTAACCGTCGGGTACGCCGTAAAAATACTCATCGTCAGCAACCCAGATGTTTTTGGTGTGGTAAGAAGTATCGCCGATGCTGGCCACGCCGAAGCTGTAACCGCCCCAGATATCGTTTGCTCCCCAGAGGTTGGGGCCGAAGAATACCACGTAAGCGTCATCGGGATTGTCGCTTCCGCTCGGGTTGTATACCGCGTGGTTTGGATAACGGGCAGCATCTTTATAATAGGTGCCACCTTCGTTTTCGGTGGCGATGTACACCTCAACCATGTT
Organism: Bacteroidota bacterium; assembly: GCA_024276895.1. GTDB lineage: Bacteria > Bacteroidota > Bacteroidia > Bacteroidales > F082 > B6-G9. The sequence goes on along the minus strand of JAJRWG010000112.1, from coordinate 6,511 downwards.
TTCCCAGTTGATGCCGCCGTCGGTTGAAATGTCGTAACCGTAATCACCCGAGTAGCCGCCCGGGTCAAGGGCGCCGCCCATGCGGTGGAAGTTGGTCACCGTGTTCATGGTCTGGTCGGCCCAAACCAGCGAGCGCTGGCCTCCGGCGTAACCGTAACCGTACGGGTTGGCAGAAGTGCCGATGTCGACGATGGTAACGATGTTTACATCCCTGTCGGCAGGTGGTGTAAACATTTGCTTCTCGGATTTTGCCCTCAGTACAGAGGCGTGGTTCAACGGCTCAATCCCGATCAGTGGATCGTGTATCGCTGTTTTTTCCCGGGTGTCGATTTTAAACTGGACTGACGACTGTGAAAAAGTCAGAAGACTAATACCAATTGCCAGTAAAAGAAGTGTAATTTTTTTCATAACGCTTTTTTTAATGAATATTTGATCGAAACAGGCTGAAAACGTGCTTCCAAAAATAAGCAAAAAATTTTGTTTTACCAAATCCGGCATAAACAGAAATATTCCAATCCGGCAGTTCCCCCGGCAAATCCGCAATACCGACAGCAATAAACCGGTACATCAAAATACAAACTAACGGGCACAAAAAAAATGCTGACCCGCAACGGATCAGCATTTTTGGTTCAAATGGAATCGTTTATTCAACAATCATTTTGTGTGTTACGGTGCTTTCGCCTGCGGTGATGGTGTAGAAATAAACACCGGGAGCCAGATCGTTTCCGTCAACAGTGAGCGTATGGGCACCTGTGGTGAGGTAACCGTACGATTTGCTGGAAGCCTTCTGACCGGTCAGTGTGTACACATCCACGTTAAGGTTACTGGCTTCGCTCAGTGTAACAGTAACGTAAGTCTCGCCGCTGAACGGGTTAGGGAAGTTCTGCGAAACCTCTGTAATGCTGTTTGAGGCAAAGTTGTCTCCTACATCCTGAATGGTGAAGTCAGCGTTCTCGTCAAAGGTAAAGTCTGTAATGTATTTAAACTGAACCTGGGCTGCAGGATCGTTGGGATCCATGTCCTCGTAAGTGAAAGGAATGGTGTAAACGCCATTGTCCTCGAAACAAGTGGCGGCAGCAATAAAGAAATAAGCCTGCCACATACCTTCGGAGAACAAAGTCACGTTAGTCGGGCCGTCTTCTACCGGTGAGCCAATCGTTTTCAGGTACGTAATCGGATCAAAACCGCGTATCCAGATATTGGGACGGTTATTGTCAACTTCGTCTTCCAGGTCGGTGTCGAGCCAGGAGATGAAGATTTTGTCAGCAGCAGGGTTGGTCGTGATCTGGATGCGGTTGTCTTCGCTTAAGTCTCCAAAATTGCCACGGAAAGTCCTGGGGCGTCCCATTTCTTCAACTTCCCAGCTTTGACCGCCGTTTTTGGTGAAAATATCAACAGCAGCAGTGAAACCTTCAGCGGTAATGATGCTGTAAGGATCTGCGCCCGTGGGAGCAATAACAACGGCGATATGCACGTTGCCCCAGGCATCAACCACAATGTCGTGATCAAAAGCAGTCGTATAGGAAATGTCTTCGCGAGCCGGTACCGGAGGCTCAAACAATTCGGCAATCTGCTCATCGGTCAGGTGGTGGTAAACAATTCCGCCAAGGCCGTCGGCGCCGTCAAGCTGGATGAAATTGGGACCGTCCCAGTTTTCACCTCCGTCGGTGGTTTTCCAGTAGATGGGGTAAAGGTTTACAAAACCGCTTTGCTGCTCGGCCGAGCCGTCATCGCTCAGAATAACAATGTAACCGGTCATGCCGTCGGGGCCGAAGGCTACTTTTGTGTTAACCGGACGTACCAGGTCGGGCTGAACAGGGCAGTCCAACAGGCTTTCGTCGTACTCAAAATCACTGCCGTTCCAGGTTCCGCGATTGATGATCATTTGCTCCAGGTAAACCAGGCCTCCGCCCGTCCAGTCCTGATTTTGGTCAACGACCCATACTTCACCCGTTGAGGTGATGTCGAATGCATCGGGAATGTACTGGTAGTAATCACCGTGGGTTGACTTCAGGTTTTTGGTGTGGATGGATGTGTCGCCAATGTTGGCCACGCCGTAGCTGTATCCGCCCCAGCCGGCATCGCTGTCAGAGTTCGAGCCGTCGAGGTTGGGCGCGAAGAATACAACGTAAGCGTCGTTGGGATCGGTGCTGCCTTCCGGGTTGTACAGTCCGTGATTGGGATAACGGGCGGCATCGTAGTAGTACTGTCCGCCACCGTTATCGGTAGCAACGTACAACTCAATCATGTTTGTCCAGGTGGTACCTCCATCGGTGGAGATGTCGTATCCCAGGTCACCGGAGTAACCTCCCACGTCGAGGGCGCCGCCCATGCGGTGAAAGTTGGTTACGGTGTTCATGTCGGGATCGGCCCAAACCAGCGATTTCTGGCCGCCTGCGTAACCATAACCATAAGCATTGGCCGAAGTGCCGATGTCAACAATGGTTACAATGTTCACGTCGCGGTCGGCGGTCGGTGCCAGCACGTAATTTTCATTTGTTTTTGTTTTAACGATTGCTGTGCTTTGTACCGGTTCTATCCCGATAGCCGGGGCGTCAATGCGCTGCACTTCCTTGATGCCGGTCTTGAAGCGATAAGCCTGTTGGGCAATGGTTGCGTAACCAAACCCGAGGGCCAAAACAATAAGTAGGATTTTTTTCATGATAAAAAGTTTAATTTGACAATTGGTTTATTATTTTCAATTTCAGCCCACAAATATAATACAATTGCAGACAAAAATCCGTTTTTGACAAAAAAACAGGAAGATTTTCTATCCACCCCTGAGTTCATTCCGGCAGAACATTTAATTCTTCACTTTGGTGAATGTTTTCCTCTACCATTAGCAGACATGAATTTCCGAAAAAAGTTGCATTGTCTTACCGGCGTGCCGGGAAATTAACCTAATTTAACAAAAAAGCACTTGATTAAACCTCTCCAAAGGACAAATTATTCATTCGGGAAAGGGCAAAGCTGAACAAGAAATGCTATCGGATCAGTCACCTGGCACCAACACAAAAACATCCTCGCCGTCCTTTTTCATAAAATATTTCTCACGCGCATATTGTTCCAGGCGGAGGGTGTCGTGCTCCAAAAGATAAATGGTTTCCTTATTGTTGGTGATCTCTTCCTGATAAAAGCTTTTTTGCCTTTCAAGCTCGTCCAGGTGACGGCTGAGTCTGATTTGTTCGATGATGTTTTCCTGGTCGAAGAACAGCATCCAGACAATAAAAGCCAGTCCGGTGTAAAAGTACCGGTTGTGGATATATTTTTTAAAAAACATCAGTCGTTTATAAGAATGTTCAAAGATACACTTTGACCGGCTGATCCGGCCAGCACACTTTATTTTTTTTACACGCGTGATTGTTAACACTGCACATTTGCCGGAAACCTGACGGACTGAAGGATGAATTTTAAACAGTCTCTAAACCTGGTTCACCGGATGAATCGTTGAACTTCCAATCTGCCGCTCACGGTCATCCAGGCGTTTTTGCTAACTTTACAGACTTTAAATCAGGAAAAAATGACACGCATCAAAACCATCTCTCCAGCCGAAGCTACAGGGAAACTGAAAGAAATCTACGAGGGCCTCATTGCCTCGCGCGGGAAAATAGCAGAGGTGCATAAAATACACAGCCTCAACCCTGAGGCCCTGCGCAGCCACATGGATTTTTACATGACCATCATGTTTAAAAGATCGCCGCTGAAACGTGTACAGCGCGAAATGCTTGGGGTGGTGGTTTCGGTAACGAACAACTGCGAATACTGCCGTCTCCACCACAGCGCCGCCCTGCATTTTTACTGGAAAGATGAAAAGCGTTTACAGTCCCTTTGGGCCGGTTACGAAAATGCGGGACTGGATAAAGCAGACCGGTTGCTTTGTGCCTATGCCGTACTGCTTACCCGCGAACCTTCGTCGGCAATGCTTGAAAAAGTTGTTGACGAACTGAAAAATGCCGGTTTTTCTGACACGGCCATCCACGATGCAACCCTGGTGATTGCATATTTCAATTTTGTAAACCGCATGGTTAACGGACTGGGCGTGGAAGTGGAAGAGGATTACGGAGGCTATAACTATTGAGCGGGTGTGTGGCTTGGCAGTCAGCAGCCTGCCCGGATTCCGAAGGAGACGGGTCTTCAGTCGTCTGACCACTGTTGCTTAATTCTTCTGCACTGTACAATCTTTCTCCAGTGGTCTGACGACTGAACTTCCAGCTTCCAGCTTCCGGCTCCGGTCACTTGTTACAAAACCGTTTGATGACATTGTAGGCTTCGGCGATGCCCAGTTCGCCGGCTTTGCTGAGGTCTTTGCAGGCCAGCTTGTTTTCTTTCAGGAAAAGCAGGGTGAGCGCCCTGTTGTAGTAAGCTTCGGCCATTTCGGGTTCCAGCTTAATGGCCTTTGAATAATCGTCGATGGCCCTTTGGAACTGTTGAAGGCTAAGCTTTACATTGGCCCTGTTGTAGTAAACAAAAGCCAGCCCGGGGTTCATGCGGATCACCCTGTCGTAATCGTAAAGGGTGTTTTTGTGGTCGGGAGGCCTGAGTTTGGGCAGTTGTTGTTTGCCCGGTATACTGCTGCTGATAGTGATGGAACTGGCGTACTGCTGTTCGGAGTAAACCATCTCGGCCAGCTCGTAGCTGGTTGTGCCCCGGTTCAGGTAAGCATACGAGATTTCAGGGTCTTTTTCGATGGCCTTGTCGTATGCCCTGATGGCTTCGGCATAATTGTGGAGCATTGTGTTGATGACCCCTTTCATAAAGTAAGCGCCCGCCGTGTCGTGTCCGATCATCAATACCGTGCTGTCAATCTCGCGTATCTTTTTCAAGACCTGTTCCTGCCTGACCGGCCATTCGTGTGTGGTGAAAACAAATTTGATACCCAGTGCGTTGCCGGCATTGAATTGCGAAATGTTCTGGTCAAGGTATTCGTACTTTGCGTACTCTTCTTCCAGGGAGTCGGGTAGGGGGAAGGCATGGATGAGGAAGAAATTGGGCTTGGGCTCGATGGAAACCCGCTGAAACTGTACACGTCCTTTTTTGATGTTTCCGCTTACGAAATCGGCTTCAAACTCGATGACCTTGCTGAAGTACACCGAGTCCTGGTAGCGGCGGTAAAGCACTTCGGGACTTTTGCTGTCGGAATTGAGCACAGCGATGATCTTCCGGGCCTGCTGCTGATCGCGGTAAGCACCTTTGTTGTCACCCTTTTGCTGACGCACTGCCGCCCTGTTAATCCAGGCACCGACAAAATCTGGGAAAATCTCGATGGCCGTACTCAAATCCGCCTCGGCGGCATCCCAGTTTTTCATTTCGTAGTAAAGCATCCCGCGGTTAAACCGCCCGTAAATATTCCTGGGGTTGATCTGCACCACGGCATTGTAATCGGCCAGGGCGCCTTCGTAATCTTTTTGCATGGATTTTACCAGGGCCCGGTTGTAGTAGGTGAGGGCGTTGTCGGGTTCCATTTCAATTACTTTGTCGTAGTCTTTCAGGGCTGCCAGGGTATCCGATAATTTAAGGAAGGTCAGTCCCCGCTGAAAATAAATGAAAGGGTTGTCATCACTGAGTGTCAGCGCATGGTTAAAATCGGCAAGTGCCGACTTCATGCTGTCGGTTTCGTACTTGATCATCCCGCGCTTGACCCAGGCTTCGGCATTGAAGTAATCGAGGTAGATGGCCTGGTCGATGTCTTTGAGGGCGGCTTCGTTGTCATCTAAAAAATGATGGCTGATGCCACGGTTGAGCCAGGCGCGTTCCGCATTGGGATCCAGTTCGATGGCGGAAGAATAGTCGGCAACGGCACCGTAAAAATCCTGGATCTGCAGTTTGGTATCGCCCCTTGAAATAAAGACCTCGGGATTGAAAGGGTCCAGTTCGAGGGCTTTGTCGAAGTCGCTGATGGCATGCGGATAATCGTAAAGTCTTTCGTTGGAGATGCCCCGGTAAAGGTAAGCCCTGACGTAAAGCGGGTGCATGCCGATGGTTTTCGAGAAATCGTTTCTCGCACCGTGAAAATCACCCAGGCTGAACTTGGCAATGCCGCGCAGAAAATAAGCCTCAAAGCCGTCCGGCCTTGAACTGATGGCAATATTGAATTTTTTTACTGCCGAGAGGTAATCTTCTTTCTGAAGATCAAGCTGTCCTGCCCGGAGAAAATGCTCGTAGTTGATTTGTCCGGACACATGGAGTGAAAAAAATAAAACCAGGACGGACAGGATCAGCCGGCCCCTCCGGGAAGTGGTATGCTGCATCATCATTGTGTGGCAAAATTAAATAAAAACGAAAGGCTGTGGTTTTCATTGTTCAGGATGTTGTACCTGTTGAGGTGTTTTCCGGTTTCTGATCAGGGGGCTGAATTTTATTTGGATGTGCAGACTTCAGTTTTTTATTCTTTTTATTCCGTTTTTAAGTATTGTGGTTTGGAAATTAAAAAGCGAACCAAGTTTGTAATTGCCCAATCTTAAGTAGGTGAGGACCTGAGCAATGTGAACATCATTAAAAGCTTCAACGGTTT